>JAHQWW010000187.1 GCA_029856365.1 Candidatus Hodarchaeota archaeon | reverse complement strand
TATCTTAGCGAAACATACCTTATTCTCCTTGAAGAACAGAATAAATTAAGAATTACTCCCCCTCTCGTTTTAAACCCCCAATCTTACCACAAACGACCACAAACCGTGATCGATACTTGTTCGATTGTAAACGAACTTAAAAAGACAATAGCTGCTCCTCTAAATACAATAAAGCATCCTATTGGCACCGTTAATGAATTCATTGATAGTACGGATATATTAACAGATCCATTGTTCCTCAAATCAATTATTCAAGATTTATAGAGGCAGCTTACTACAAAAGTATTGATAAAAAAAAAGAGGAATTGAAAAACAAATTATTGATTCCATGCATCAAGCGCTTTTTTCATCAAAGTTAGTGCTTTTTCTTCAAAAGGAATAATTTTTCGGAGAATTTTCGCTCCTTCAAGTCGTTTCTCTTCTGATAGATCCCCTTCGAAAGCGAAAGGAAAGATTTTCTGAAATGATATCAATAAGTTTACCACTTCATTGAATGTCTCTGCAGCCTCTATTAAATAAGTTGAAAAAGGTTCAGATTGATATTTCTTCGCTAATCGGTCGAGGAATGCCGCTGCCAAACTTTTCGCTTCTAATATGCACTCATTGACGTAAGAATTACCATGATAATAGATATTCTTTTGAGGTGCTTTTTCCAACACATTCGCCCATTCTTCGTAAGCAGGGGCTCCAGCCACATAATTTTCTTCTGTTAAATGCCCTTCAGCTAGAGTTATTGCTCTTTGGAGAGTATTTCTATCCTCAGAAGCGGTAATTTCATTTGTTTGATTCTCAAAGATGACTGCATGAAGACCTCCAGGCGCTTGTAGTGCATCAAATGCAACAGGTTCATCAGGTTGGTTGACCAAACTCCGAAAAGTACTTACCATGTATGAATTGTCTTGATAACCAGTCACAATACCGTATTCGGGAATTGGTAATCCCCAAAGAACAACAGGATAGTCGTGATCAATGGCTGATTGAACCCTTTGGAAGAGTTTGTTTGCCCTGTTGCGATCTTCTGGAGTAATACGTCCTTCTTGCGTTGGATAGCAACTTGGATCATCAAATTGTTTGGTATATCCTAGTATATCTGTTCCTTTCATGATTTCTTGCCACATTTTACCCAAAGCAGTTGGGCCAGAAGGACATGTAGACCCCTTAGCAACGTTTGGTAGAGCAAAGGCATATCCAGTATAACCTCCTGTGTTTACTAGATCATGTTCTTCTTTCCCTAAAGCTTTCATAACCCCAGATACGGAACC
Organism: Candidatus Hodarchaeota archaeon; assembly: GCA_029856365.1. Lineage (GTDB taxonomy): Archaea > Asgardarchaeota > Heimdallarchaeia > Hodarchaeales > Hodarchaeaceae > Hodarchaeum. Next base: position 2,946 of record JAHQWW010000187.1, on the reverse strand, counting down.
TAAATATGAAATCCAACAAGGTTGATATGTTGGTTCGATGGTTAATTTTTTTTCCATTTTTTTCATCCTTCTGTATGTATAGCGATGAATGAGTTTTTTTCTCTCTAGTTCCTGTTTCACGCTCGCTTCGTGATAAAAAGACGTGATCAAAGTGAATAGTTTATGACCATCAGCGGTAATTAGATATTTTCCTCGTCCAACCCGCTTTATTAAGTTGAATTGCAGCATTTTGGACAAGTGATTCGATAAAGCCGTTTTTTGTAATTCTGTTTTCGCTAGTAATGAAGAGAAGTCTTGAGCTTCGTCCATCACTAAGGTTAAAATTTTTAATCTCTTTTCGTGACTGATTGCTTTCGTAATCTCAGCTATTTCGGCAAGCGATCCGAGAAAATCTAATTCAATGGTTTTTTCATTCATTTTTCGCCACTAAGTAACAAGACCAATATTCTTTCTAATCGTATATAAGTATTCCTAAGTAATGTGACCAATCTTCCTAAAATTCATGAATAAAATTTTCTAGGAAGAATACGAGGAATTCTGATAAACACGGACATAGTCTACTATCATCTTCTGTGGGAAAACTGAGTCGTCAATACCATAAAGGCCTCCCCAAGTGCCACCAACCGCAATATTCAGAATCCAGTAAAAATCTTGGTCAAATGGCCATGTGTAAGAAGATGCATTTTGCTCTTTATAAAATGTAAAATATTTCAGGTCATCCACAAAAAAATCAAGTCGATTAGGAAACCATTCAATAGCGTAAGTGTGAAATTGCTCCTCACAATCAGCAATAACTGTAGATCCTCCCTGCTGAGTCCCTTTCATATGATTATAAGCATCACAATGGATTGTTCCATGGACAACCTCTGGATCGTAACCTACATATTCCATAATATCTATCTCCCCACTTTCGGGCCACCAGCCATATATATTGTTCTTGGGCATCATCCAGATAGCAGGCCAGAGTCCTCGTCCATGGGGCAAAATTGCTCGAGCTTCAAATCGACCATATGTCCAAGAACCGTGTAAACGAGTATTTATCCGCGCAGAAGTATATTTAATCCCAATTTTATCGCTTAGAATCGCTTTTAGAATCAATGACCCATTTTTCACACGAGAATTATTTAGATCTTTCACATACTCCTGTTCTTCTTCATTAACCCAGCCAGGCCCACGCAACTCAAAGGACCATTTGGTTTCGTTAGGAAAACCAGTATAATTGAACTCATCAGACCAAGTTAATTGTTCCCAAAGATAGGAAGAATATTGCACCTCTAGGAAAGTCGGTTCGGGTTCCTCATTTGGCGGTTCGGGCTCCCCATTGGACGGTTCGGTTGTAGTATTGTTAGATTCGGGAGATAAAGGTGGAGAAGTGAGGTTTAAAAGATGTAGAAATGTCACTCCAATCAATAAAAGAGTTATTGGAATACTGATTACCAGAAATTTTCGATAAGACATCATTTTAGCTTCTTGAATGATATATTATAATATGTATCTTCGAGTGGTTTTACTTTCCCTATAATATAGAATTGGTTCGAGTAAATTCAATAAGATCATCTATCTGCGTATAGGCTATACAGGTCACTGTATCCGCCGCCCCATAGTAGATGGCTATACGGCCTGTAGCAGCATCAGTTAATGCAGCACATGGAAAAACAACATTCGGAACATCTCCAACACATTCATACAGTTTTTGGGGGGAAAGAATATAAGGTCCCGTTCGATATTTAACCTTCCATGGTTGGTCAATATCAAGGATGGCAGCTCCCATACTATATACAAATCCGTTACATGATGTTATTACACCATGATAAATCATGAGCCAGCCCTCAGTGGTTTCAATTGGAGTCGGGCCAGCTCCAATCTTTGTTGATTGCCAACCAAAATTAGCTGACATAACATGGCGATGATGCCCCCAATGAAGCATATCAGGGCTTTCGCTGTAGAAAATATCTCCCCAAGGAGTGTGTCCTCTATCGCTGGGGCGACTAACCATTGCATATCTCCCATTGATTTTTCGAGGAAATAAGACACCATTCCGATTATATGGTAAAAAAGCGTTCTCTAATTGATAATATTCTTCAAAATCGTAAGTATAGGCAACACCAATGGTTGGTCCATGATACCAATTACACCAAGTCACATAGAATCGATCTTCTATCCAACAGACCCTGGGATCATATCCGTAGACAAATGTAGCTATATCAGAATTATCACATATGAAGGAAATAGGTTCATTATCGATATCCCAGTTTAAACCGTCCTTACTCATACCTTTATGGAGTCGCATAATTCGATGCTTATCATCACACCTAAAAACTCCAGCAAACTTACCATTGAAAGAAACAACAGCACTGTTGAAAATACTATTCGAAGAAGGTATTAAATCTCTTGGAATTATAGGATTTCGTTCTGAGCGCCAAACCACATCCTTACAATCTTTTGGTTTGTCTTCCCAAGGTATATTTGGTAAGTCATCACTTAAGATTGTTTTTTCAGTTTTATCTTTTTCCATTTTTTGACCTCTCAAAACACAACTCTATCATTTACTTAACTGGTTCTCGTTCTTATCCGAGGGTCTAAAAATCCGTATGTAATATCCACAATAAAATTTCCAACAATGGCAATCAGCAAAAAAATCATGGTAATACCCATTATCAGTGGGTAGTCTCGTCCCATGATGGACTCCATATAAAGTGTTCCAATTCCTGGCCATAAGAGGATATTTTCTACTATCAATGTCTCCCCAATGAGTTCGTTCAATCTTAAATTTAACATTGTGAATTGAGGTAATATTGCATTTCGTTGAGTATATTTCCTTAACATTGAATCCCTGAATCCCAAATGTTCAACAAAATGGATGTAATTTGACTCCATCTCAGAAAGAGTTAAAGCTCGCATACGTACAGCCCAAAATCCTAAGTTGACAATCAACAATGTTAAGAA
>JAHQWW010000052.1 GCA_029856365.1 Candidatus Hodarchaeota archaeon | reverse complement strand
ACAACTGATTGGAACATACTAGATTGGACAAATTCATTATTTAACGGTGAAAATTCCATCGATCTTAGGATATCAGATGAAGCAGGGAATACTCTTACTCATCTATTTGTTCCTGGGATTTCTGGTTTTAATTTCCGATATGATATTCAAGGGCCTTTAATTGTAACTATTAACGTGAAAGGAAATGAACCAAATATTCTAAAACCTTCTCTCTATGATTGGAATGGCGCTAATTTCAACCTTACTTTTACATTCAATTCAAGTACAGTGATAGAATTTATTTACATTTATAGTGATGATAACCCTGTTGAACAGAAGTTTACTCAAGGTGATATTGGGTGGCTAGCAAATGATCCTATTCCAGATTATCATACTGTAACAAATGCTTTGATTAATTATGATATTGGTGTTACAGGAAATCGTAGTATTTACATTCGAGCTCAAAATTTCGCAGGCTTGAATAGTAGTTGGATTGAGGTGAACCTTTTTGTTGATGAGGAAAATCCGACGATTGAACTTCAAACAATCACTGAGGTGTCTTGGAAGTGGAGAACCCATGTTTTTGGTGATATTCTATATTATAGTGACGATATTGGTTTGAATCATGCTGATTTTAACGTCACTGTCAATGCTTTAGATAGCGGAAGTGGGATGACTAATGGATACGTAATATTCCAAGATTTTGATGGAATACCAACACAAAATGTAACAGACACTGGTTCCTTTAGTGTAACTAATACCACAACCAACGATATTTGGATTCGCGGATATGCTGTTGATGCTTCAGGACGAAATTGCACACCAGTGGATTTAGTTAGGGTTTTGAAGGATAATACTGCGCCAATCAATCTTGAAATTGAAACTGTTATTGAAATAAGTGAATTTCTCTATTATAATAATGATACAGAAATCTTCTATTATTCAAATATTCCCGCCCATTCTGGATCATTCACTATTAACGTTACAGCTCAGGATAACCAAGCAGGTCTTGGGAACTTAACAGGATCAGTTGCATTTAGTGAAACATTAGCAAATCGTTCTGATATCTCGTATAGTAATGGCTTCTTGATCACTTATTATGTTGACAACGGTGAATTTGCTTCTAGCATTAGCTGTGTGGTTTATGATCGTGTAGGAAACAATAAATCTATCGTACTCACAACAATTGAGGATACGTACAAACCAACTTCTCTTACTATACTTCCAATAACAGACGAATCTGAATTCATCTATTATAATGGTTCAACCTTATTTTATTCTAATGATAATACTGACATGAATGATCTTTTTACTGTAAATCTTACCGCGTTGGAAACGTTAAGCGGGATACAAAATGTGACAGGAAGTTTCGATTTTGGTGAATCTCATCTAAGCATTGATAATTCTTCAGGAACCTTCGATTTAACCTATTACATTGGAGAAGGTGAAACAGCCTCAGGAGCAGTCTTGACTTTAACTGTTTTCGATAATGTTGGCAATAGTGAAAGCATTGATCTTTCGTGTGTTGAGGACAATATTGGTCCCGCAAACGTCCAAATTACCAATGTTAATGTTCAAGCTATTGCACAATTCCTTTATTATAATGATTTAACAAAGATATTATATTATTCAAACGACCAGGATATGTCTGAGTCTTTCAGTGTTCGTGTCACTGGGGAGGATGGTATAAGTGGTCTTCAAAAAGCTAATTCGTCTGAATTTGGTTCAATTCCTTATGATGATGAGTATACACCTGAAAATTACTTTGAATTATTATTTACTATAGATCGTGATGAAACTGCTCCAACCTTCAATATAATAGTCTGGGACAATGTTGGAAACCCCACAAGTGTTGGTTTAACCACGATTATTGATAATGCCCCCCCAACGAAGCCTGTTGTGATTTACGTTACCGAATATTCGGACTATCTTTACTATAATGGCTTAGTTCTTTATTATTCAAATAACAAATCAAGTATGAGCGAATTATTTACAATTAATATAACTACAGGTGATTTAAGTTCTGGACTGAAAAACTCCACAGGGAGTTTTGATTTTGGCGATATTGCTTCTGACTTCAGTTATTCAGATAGCTACAAGTTAAATTATACTGTCACTCCTGGTGGTCTAGCTAGTGATGATCAAATTATGATAATTATTTTTGATAAGGTAGGTAATAGTAACAATAATACTCTAACCTGTTATCTTGATATCACACCTCCTTCAGTTCCTATTATTTCCCAAATTACTGAAGACTCTGATTATCTTTATTATGACGAGTCAACTTTCTTCTATTCTAACAATACCCTTGGAATGAGTGAACAATTCTTTATTCAGATTATTACAGATGACTCTATCTCTGGACTTCGAAACGTTACGGGGAGCTTTGATTTTGGAACTACTCCCTTTGATATAAGTTATACAACCAGTTATGAGATAAATTATACTGTTTTTAATAACGGTTTTGCTAGTGATGATCAAATTGTAATCACTATTTATGATAACTGTGGTAATTCCAATCCAACCACATTAACTTGTTATCTTGACAATAAAAAGCCAAATGTTTGGTTAGAAGCCACTGCCGTGACCGAAAATTCTGATTTTACATATTATAAAGGTGATGGAACCCAAATCCTCTGGTATGGTAATCAAATGCCAGCACCAGTAAATTTCAACATTACAGTCTCAGTATATGATGGGGGTCAGAGTTCTGATTCAGGGTTTCGTTTTGTAGAATTTCCTGCCTTCTTTAATCGTGGAACCGATTTTAAAGCTACAGTTCTTACCCAAACCTACAGCATTTCCAGTACAAGTAGTGATTTTGGGAATATGAACTTTACAAGTTTTGATAACTGTGGTAACATCAATACGACCACCCTCGAAATACGTCGTGATACTCAAGCTCCTTCTGGAAGTATCACTTCCATTGATGATAGTAATTCTCCTTTCATTCACAAACTTCTCTCTCCTAATAAATTATGGTACTCTGATCTAATGGGAGCTACTCCTCAATCTGTTACCATTACTATTAGTACCTCTGATGGGGGAGGATCTAATGCAGGCGTTTATACCACAACTTTCCCTGCTATTGGTGATGAGGATGCAGAGAATATCACTTCAGTACGGACATATAGTCTTACTGCATCGGATAACACAAACCAAACTGTTAATCTGATAACGTATGACAATGTGGGTAATACCCATCAGATTCTGTTACAAGTTATAAAAGATCTTAGATCTCCTGGTATTATATTCAGTGACGTTTCTGATCCTGATTATGATCCTATTGGTACTGAATTAGACTCATTTGGTAACTGGTATGATCAAGAGCAATTAGTTGATGGATTTGAAATTTTATCTCTCCCCAGTGATTCTCTAAGCGGGATTTATATAGTTACTTTAGCGTGGGAGAGTACTGGTGGAGAATCTTACTCACTAGACTTCGGTGCAAGTGGTGATGGTAATGTTACTGATGTTTTCGATGATAATGATGGGACTATCACTATTACTTTGACCGCATTCGATAATGTCAACAATTCTGCTCAAAAAAGTATTATGGTTCGGTTTGATAATACAGCCCCTCCAATTCGTGATGACACTACTATTCTACACCAGAATGGTCCAGTTGTTACTCTTACAGGTCAAGCTGATGATGGGACTGGTTCAGGTATGGCAAATATTACTGTTCTAGACTATGTCAGTGGAAGTCATTTTCTCAATGGGATCTTTAGTGGGTTTAGCGATTGGAGTCTTACTAATATCTCCTCATTTGATTCTCTTGTTACTCCTGGTGATGATATTGTTGTTAACATTACCGTGTTTGATAATGTTCACAATTCCGTCAGTTATAACGCTACCATCACCTTCCATACCTTTAAGATAGAAAACTTGACAACGACTATTCCCCCACATGTGGAAATTGATGACCCTGGAACGTGGGAGATTACTTTCGGATTTGAATATGATACTGATTTAGTTACCAATGCTACATATGTAATTGATAGAGTAGTTAACAAGTTGCAGTTTGCAGTCGTTATTGATGGTATTAATCTGATAATTTCAAATGATAGTTGGGATGGAACTGATTTCACATTGACTGTTGTTCTACCTGATAGATGGAGTACCCAATCACCCCAGATTGGCCAGGTTTATTCTATTCAAGTAGACTGGATGATTGATGATGTTCCAGCTAGTATTACAGTAGATACCAGTTTTACTAAACCTAATCATGTCACTTATCATGATTTAGAAATATATTATGTTAGTGATAATTTAGACAAACTTGAAACTAATAATCCTGATTTATCACTGATGGATGTAACGCTCCATTTTGAGGATGATGGTAGTCCATATACAGGATCTCTTAATATTGATAACATTTATTTGACAGTTGATGGCTTTGGTGCCGACTATTTGGGTTATATTCCCTTGGGTAATGGTGATTATAATATTACTTTCCAGCTTCCAAGTGATCTTCCAACAGGTCTGAAGGATATTGATTTTACGTGGCGATATGGTTTAGGTTCTTATTATTATGTTGTTGAGGCTAATTCTAGCAGTGGTGGGGTGGTCACTTACCATGATATCGAGATAACCGCTGAGATCCCTGATCTGCAATTATTTGAGATCGATGGTGATTTTTACTTCAATGTAAGTTTCGATGTCACTGAAGAGAATGGAACTCATTGGCTTGATAATACCAGATCAAAATTACAGATGCTTCTCATAAGCGGTTCAGATCTCACTGATCAGATCGATCTCATTAGTTTTACTAATTATAATAATGGGAGTTATTTCTTTGGCTTCGATCTTTTTGCCAACAACACAGACAATGGGTGGTTAGGAAACCAGATAGTTAGTTTTCGAATAAACACAACTTCTGGCCTAGTTGAGTGGGCTAAAACAAGTATTACTGGTCATGATCTATTTATGGAGATTAATTCTATCTGGACCGATCCTGGGGCAAAAACTTTCTTCGATCCTGATGAACAAACAACATTCAATATTACAATGACAGTTTACGATAATAATGGTACTGGTTTTGCTTATGTCAGAAATCTGAACATAAGTAATTATATCAAGGTTTATTTGGAAAACATACAACCTGAGAGTGGAAAAAACGTCACAATTTATGAAACGATTGGATGGTGGAATTATACAGATCAAGTCAAAGATCCTGGAAAATATGTTGTTCAATTTGTTTTACAGGCACAGGATGCCACTCATCTGGGTACCACAACAGGTAATAATATAATGCTTAATCTTCTGATTAAAGATCAATACGGTCATTTTGTGATGAGTTCCAGTGATGATTACAATGTGAACTTGGAAAGTAAAGACTTCGTATTATTATTAGGGTTAGAGTGGATTCTCACCCCATATGGGAAATTTACCTTTGAGTACGGCGGTGAAAATGCAACTACCGGGTATACATTCCGTGTTTCTGTTGGGAAAAATATTACAATTAACTATAGGATTTTTGCACAAGAGAACCCCTCGGTAACAATTGAGTCACCACAAACTATCAAATGGGAGGATCCACAGGGAGAACGAAATAGGACCGTTGAGGAAAATATTACTATTACTATCTGTTCAAATCAACCTTTAAGCTTGGCCCCATTCGTTGCATATGTTGATGGCCATGAAGAAAATCAGTACAAATACCTACAATGGTTTTTCCATCTAGAATGGGACAAGATGGAAGCTTCGACAGTCGATGCTGACGATGATGAGGATGACTTAAACAATACTGTGTTAAATATTGCCAACAACTATACTTTAACGTATAATACCCTATTTTCTAAGTCAAGGAAACCTGCTAGTGGGAGTATGCTTGATATTAATCTTACACTTTGGCAATTCATTGGAACCACATGGGTTGAAATTAACCGCACCTCTCTTGAGCATATAGATGGTCAAGGATCCACAGGTTCGATTTACTTCAGTAATGGAACAATGACCATTGGTAGAATGACAATTTTTGATGTATATGCCGCAAATAAAAACGATGCTGACGGAACGATCGTTTTGCAATTCCAATTTAATGATATAATTAAGATAACTGTTGTTGTAAGTTCGAGAGACGAATCTAAAACTAGTGGAAAGACCTATAGAGAATATCCCTCCGAGAAAATAATTTCGTATGTGAATGAAACATCTGATACTCTCTTTCCTGAGACTATAATTTGGACAAAATTCAAGGTACGAATGTGGGCCCTTGACGATCGACTTCCTATGCTGGAAGGAGCTACAATTTTTGTGGAGGCCCATTATGCACATGATGTTTCATTGGATTTGACCAATAGAACACGAGTTTATGTTCTTGATAATACTATTAATTTAAATTACGCAAGTAATACATGGATCGAGAATCAAGTTTATTGGTCCAACGTGCTTTCACGGGGAGTTGTTGAAAATGTTACATTCAAGATTGTCAATTTTGATGACGAAATCTTTGGTATTTCTGCTTTTGAAGACGTGCTAACTAGAGCTAGTGAGGTAAAAGTAGATATCAAGTGGGATCAGATTGTATTTTTGGTTTCTTTAGCAAAACCTTGGGGTAACAATACACGTTTCAATGTCAATAGCCCTGCATTTGTCCAGATCGTTGCATATTACGCTAATGACTGGACTCCCTTCAATGGAAAAATCACTCTTTTCCACACAACGACTTCGAATGTTAAAATCGGCCCTATGAATCGTACTACGATGTTATGGAATGAAAGTGTTGAAGTTCTTATAAAATTTCCATACAAAACCCTAAGTCCGCAAACTGCATTTTTCTATATTGAAGGGGTCATTGAAGACATTCATGGGTTAAATGGTACAATTGAGGGCCAGGGTTATCATGTTATAAGCGATATTGGTGAGAAATGGTTAAATCTAAAGTGGGATCGCGTTATTATTGACTTTTATGTATCTGATTCTTCAGATCCACTCGATTATTTGGAGCTCTCGCCGGGTGATTCCATCAATGTGACTTTAAAAGCTTATTATGAAAGTGATGGGAGGCCAATCAATATTTCTAATTATGAATATTCTCTTTATAAAAATGATCTGCAATTCGAAACAAAGCGTTCACTCCTCTTTTTCGATGATCACGAGTGGAGAGAAGCTAATAATACATATCGAGTTGTCTACTCAAATGATTCCGTGACCAATTTAATTGGAGCATATTCCGCTGATATTGAAGTTCAACCTTCAATTACAATTTGTTGGATCGATAGACAGCCACCACGATTAATAGATCAAAAGATCATTGACTTTGGAAATGGAACCCTAGGTTTTCTAGTTATCACAACAGACGATCTTCCAGAGAAATATTTCGGAAGTGGGCTTGTAAGTGTAACTTCTCAAATTACAATCTTAGATAGATTACCATCTACAAAAATATTAGAGTTTGTTCGATATTCGATTATAGGTTCTGAACACTTTTTCTTTGGAAAGTTAAATACTGATCCCAGTAATTCAAGAGATCATTTCAATTATAATGATAACATTAGTTACATTATCGAAATAACTGATAAGAATGGAAATTTGGGAGAATATGAGTTTTCAACCTACCTTCATGCTGATAGTGAAGCTCCTGAAATTGATGGTACCATTACTTTATATTATTCTAGTGAGATAGAGGGAAACTTTAATATCTCCTTTAGGGCTTTAGACAATTGGTCTGGGCTTAAAAATGCGACCATCCGTTTCTTCAATCCATCTACCAATAAATGGTCATTATTAAAAGTCATGAGTATGGAAGACATAACTCTTGATTATAAATCTGCAACATTTAAGAAAAATACTAGTTTTACTGTTGGTACGAGTATTCTGTATGAAATCACTATTTATGATCGATCAGGTAACTCTAGGGTAATTAAAGATGATATTCAGGTTATTGATGAAGCGGGGCCTCGATTGTTGCTTTCAGAATTCTCTTATAATAAATTTGGGGAATTCAACATTCGGATAACAGTTGGAGATAATGGATCAACCGTAGAAAGTGCTGTTCTTTTCTATCAAATAGACGGAGAAAAGCCATTACATATTAATCTTACAGAATTAGTGGAGGTTGGTGGGGGGTCGTCTATTCACAGAACCAATTACTTATATACCAAAACATTCTCCAAGAGATTCATTATTCAACCTGATTTAGTGTCAGTAAAAACTGTGACTTTTTCATTGGTTCTTACAGATTCTGAAGGAAATAATCGCACAATATCGAATGAAGAATTATCCGATATGTTACAAGCCCAATCAAAAACCGGGTGGGACGGGGAGATTTCCCCTGGGCCTGTAGACTTACTCACAGAAACTCCAGTCTTAATTATCATAATTGCTGTTATCCTTGTTTTTGCTTCTTTAGCTATTCAAAGATTTCGAACAATCAGCGGATTTGATAAGAAAAAGATAATGCAAGACTTGGAAAAGATTTCAGAGAGTGAGGTGTGGGAAAGGAATGATGACATTTCTTTGGGACTAATTGCAAGTATCTTTGACCAAGTAAAAGGGCCTGTTCCAATCATTTGGCATCCTGAAAAGCTTGGCACTTCAGAAATGATGATTCATTCCTTGGCTGATAGGTCATTCTCAACTTTAGGATTTGTTTCCAATCCAGAAGAGGATAAAGATGCGACATTCCGTTTTCAGGTTAGTGGAGAAAAGTGTGCTGTGTTTGGTTATGCTTTTGCCCTTGCAAATCCAGAAGCACGTGGAGGACAAGAAAACATTTCTCTCTGTTTTGTGATTCGTCCACCATGGGGGAACCTCGAAAATCTTAACAAATTTAAGAGTGAGCTATTAGAGAAGTCCCGTCGAATTCATCAATTAATGGAAGAGAAAGTAGACATAAAAATTGTACAAAAAGAAATGCAAGAAACTCGTAACTTCTTCACACGATCAATGATAACTTTTCGAAAGAAATATACGAAGGAGTTTATCGAATAATGTCAAAGGAGGATCATTTACATTGATAAAATACTTAGACACCAGAAAACTGTTTCTAGTTTTACTGATAGGACTTATTACAGGTCCTGTTTTCTCAGAGGTCTTCCCCAATGAAACAAGTTCCCTGCCTATAGAATCCATCGATTCTCCTCCTAAAGGATGTGATTTAAGACTTATGTCTTTTTCTCCCTCTGTACGAAATGAATCTTTATATTCAAATCAAACTGAACAATCTATGTTTTCTTCAAAGATAGAAAGAAAACAGAACATAATAACTAGTTCTAGTCACACAGGAATTTCTCCAAATCTTACAGAAATTTACCCCACCTATAAGATCACTTCGGGTCCGGATTTAAACATCACAAAAGTCACTCCAGAAGCAATGGAAAGAGATGCTAGTTTAATGACATTCATTCTTAATTTTACTATTCCTGAAAAACTTGGACTTGGTAGTGATACTGTTAAGAACTTAACTTTGAATAATGGAAGTGATTTTTTAATTACTGGGTGGTCGGACGGTTGGGCTGAGTTGAAGGACGAGAATGGGACATATATTGACGAGTATTCACTAACTTTTACTTTAAATAATTCATTTCTTTCAAGTTTAGCTTTTGGAGCTTATGATTTGGTTATGCATGTTAATGTTTCAGGTTATCTTTCAAGTGATTCAGTTCCTCTTCCTATGCGAGATGTGTGGGTTGAAGTTAAAAGCGTTTTAGATCCTGAATTCAATAACAGGTTTTATGCAGATCAGTTTTTCACAGTTGAGATTGAAGTAAGAAATTACACAAGTCAATCTAGTTTTTCATGGGTTAACTCCCTTCCATTGATTTTAGATGAAAATGGGACAAATATTAATCCAAGCGTTACAATAAAACAAACACAACCAATATCAAAGATAGGATCCCTAAAATTTGTAGAATTTTTAGATAATCCCCTTTCTGGTAGATTCACAATGAATTATAGTCTTTCTGAAACCGCAGCTCAAGAATTTGAGGAAGGTGAACATCAATTAGTTGTCTCTGTTACTACTAAAGAATGGATATCAGATAATGCTTCCATTCAATTCATAGCGAAAGGTACAGTCTACTTTGTCGTGTTAGAAGAAATAACCGTTGAATCAAACCCTCCAATTGATTATGACAGTTTGATGACTGGTAGTCAAGAAGGTGTGACTTACCGCTTGAATGTAAATGGTTCTATCAATATTCGATTTCATGTCTATGATAATGAACAACAGATTAATTCCACACGGCGCCATGAAATTGGTTATCAGGATCCTAATAATCCAAATCCTTTTGCAATACTGTACAATTCTACCGAGAATGATGGAACTGGTAACATCACGCTTTTAGCGAATAAAATTACTTCAGCAGACGGATACCACTTATTATTCTTCGTGCGCGGACACAGAACTTCTCAGGAGAACAATAAACCCTCAAATATTACGATATTTTGGGATTTATTAAACTTTAATTATACTTATTACGATAATCATGGTCACGAGGGTACTAGAACTAGTCTTAATTCGAAAGCTTTAGGAGTAGATGTTAACGAATCATGGTCTTTCAAGTTAGGTCTTTATTATGCGTCAGATGGGACTAGAGCATTAGGTGGTAATATTTCTTATAGATTTGCTGGAGGAATATGGTATAATTCAACTGATGGTTTAAATGAAGATGTTTTAGACGGTCTTTTTAATATTGGATACATACATCCTGTTGCAAGTGAAATATTATTCGAATGTCAAATTCTGAGTGGATCCAGGATCGATCCCCAAGGAACACTTTTTGTTAACAAGACCAGAGGTTCTGCTTATTTCAATATTACAGTGACATGGACTTATCTGATTATTGATATGACTTCAGTTGAGTCAGATTCACGACTTTCAATTATTGGTGGGAAAACTGCACTTATCCTAACTGCTACTTGGGCGCATAACACAAGCTTACCTTTTAATGGCTTTGCCTTCGTGAAAGACCATGATCGGAATATTCTAAGAGATGTCTCAATGTTTGCTGGGGAAGGAATTTTACCTAGCTTGGTAAAATTAAACACGGGTAGATATCGATATAGTGTTACACGTATGGATGATGATGTGCCATGGAATGCCAATCCTTTTGGGATTACAAAGTTCACTAATTCTTCCCTCATTAAAATTGAGGATCCGCAAGTTCAAGTAGATCTCATATGGGAAGCAATTCATTTCACTTGTTCCAACAGCTATGATCCTAGTATTCCTCCTGATCAACAAGATTGGGGGATTCCCTTCTTTTTCTCTAATTATGGGGAGATTACCACATTGTATATCTATGGTCGTCACTCTTACGATAATTCACCTTTCAATGGTACTGCGACACTTTATGCTTTTGAAATTACAGAACCATATACAGTCACTTTCACTAATGGAGTGGGTGAATGGTATGGCAATCTAACTGGCCAAGGTTTTGAAATAACCTTTGGTATTATGAAAATTGTTAAGGATATTGATTTTGGTATTACCTGGGTTGGAAATACCCAAAATGTTAAAATCTCCTGGGATAAAATCGTTATTACTTTAGAAGCTGATATGACATATTCCCATGGCACTTGGGCAGACATCAACGTCTCTTTTGAATATTTAATCTTTAAAGATGAAAGTGTAAATCTCACCACCGTGAAATATAACCTTCTTTTGAGTAACAACACAGAGCGTACTGATATTTCTTGGACTCATTTCCGTGATTATAGTTTTAGTCCTCTAGTTAGGTCTTATAATATTACATCTCTGTATGATAATAGCACGGGACTATCTGGATTTGAAACACATTTTAAGTGGTTAGATCAAGGAATTGAAGAAGCAGGAAATCTGACTATTTGTTGGATTGATGATAAACCCCCCTCAATTTTGGAAATTGGTGCTTATGATTTTGGAAATGGGACAATACTGCTTATTGTCGATGTTACTGATGATAGTGAGGATTGGCATGGTAGCGGTATCGGTAGTGTTGTACTATTAAACGAAATTCTTGATCAACCTTTCCCTGGTGAGCCATCGTTTTATCAGATATCACCAGGTATTTATCGGTACTTTTTTTCATATACTTATAACCAAACTGTTGGAAATAATTTCTTTCAATTTGATTTTAACGACACACTCAAATTTTCGTTTAAAGTGACTGATAAAGGGACTCCTACTCCTCCTTTTCCAGCGTGGCTTGAGACGTTGCGAAATCCTCATGCAATCATTTCTAATCCCATCTCCCTAGTAGCCAATAACGATCTATATAAACCTCAATTTATAAAGAAGGATGGGGTTGCGATTAACGTCTCCTTTATCACTTTAACTAGCGATAATTTGAATATTAAAGAAGGAGATACCATTATTTCTGTTTCAGTTCAGGATACAATATGGTCAGGATTAACTAATAGCTCTGTTCGTTTGATTGTTAGTGAATGGTCCTCATCAATGGTTATTAAAGATGTAAATATGACTTTGATTGATAAACCTTCTAATTTAGGTGACAAGCGTTCTGAGTTCCAATTCAATTGGCAGGGAAATTTACAAGTCTTTCAAACATATCAACTGATTGTCATTGTCACAGATATTGCTGGAAATGTGAATAATCGTACTTTAGAAGTAGAAATTGAAGATAATGTAGCGCCTCGCGTGATAGAAGTCGTACAAGAGAAAACAGGTGACCGAAAATTAAAGGTTACAGTTATAATTGAAGAAACTGGAGGGGGTATTGATTATATCATGGTGAAAATTGGTGATCAAGACGGATGGTTCAATTTATCACTTGAGGGAGGAACGGGGGCATCAGTTCAGGAAACTGCAACCTATACAGCTATTATTCCACTTGAATTTGATCCATTGAATATTATTCAAGATAAAAAGTATCCTATCACAGTAAAGGTGGCAGATAAGATAGGAAATGAAATGGAATATGCCTCCCAAGATTATAACTTCATAGATGATTTCTTTTTACCTCCACTCATTTTTGAACCAATTATTTGGATTCTTGGCCTTATTCTTTTCGTTGCAGGGGTCGTGGTAGGAGTTCGAATTACCTCAAAAACCGTGGGGTACGATATGAAGAAAATTCTCGTTGAAAGTGAGAGAATCACACGAGAAGTAATACTGACAAACATGGATGAATATGCATTAGGTGTCACGGTAAATTTCTTTGATCAAGTCCAAGGGCCTGTCCCCGTTATTTGGGAGCCGCCACTTCTCGAAGATCAAGAACAGGTAATGCTGGACTTATCTGATAAATCCTTTTCTGCTTTAGAATTTGTAGGATTAGAAGAAAAAGAAAGGAGTGGAACTTTTGATTTCTCGACTGGCAGTTATGAATGTACTGCCTTGGGTTACTCCTTTGCAATAGCAAATCCTGAAGCACGTGGGGGAAAAGAGAATTTAACTATAGTTTTGTTATTGCGTAAGGAATGGGGGGATAACTTATTGACTTTCCAAGATGAGTTACTTGAAAAACTCCGTGAGATTCGTGAGTTGATTGAACGAGAACAACCATCCTCCATGGTTGAAAAGAAAGCTCGTGAATTAAGAGAATTTGTTTCAAGAGTTATGATTGCTTTCAATAAAATTTATACTGGTATAGAATATGAGGTAAGTTCTTTAGAGGAATGAAACATGTACAAACTTCGATCTAATATTATTTTAGGTATTTTACTACTAAATTTGAGTTGTTTATTTTTCTCGTCTTCAATAACGAGTACTCCTGTCTTTCAAGATAAAAATCTCCAAAAATTACAGAATGATACTTTTACAATACCAGTAGAAAATAATCATTTTTCTATACCGATCAGCGAAGAAGTAGTCCCTAAAGGTTTTCAACCAAGATTTTCAATACAACAACAGAATATTACTACCTTATTAAATCTAACTAGTACCAAAAATGTTGATTCTGTCCATTTTGCAACAAATATCTGGGAGAATCAATTGGGTTCCGACCCCTTAGTTCTTAACAATCCGTTGTCATATCAAAACGGATTGATAGTTTCCAATAACACTGTTGGAGATGATGAATTAGAACAGTTCTATGAAGCTGTCAATAATTCCTTATTTATTAGAATCGGAAATAGCGGATATGGTTCTACTATTAACAAGGAACTCAATGATGATATTTCACTAGGGATTTCTGCAGGATGGCAGATTGACTTCCCAATTGAAGCTGATTTCGATGTCATTCATGTGAGCTTCAAATGGCGATTTGATGCTCAAGATATGGCCTTCGATATTTACAATGAATCACTTCCATGGTATCTAAACATCGATGATTCTGATGACTTCCAAGAAGTTCGTTGTAGAATTAAACATCCCGACTCAGACCAATCTTCATTCTGGTTGGGAGATCCTATCAGTCATGAGAATCCTAATGGTACTGTTTTTTATCGAGTGGGACCTATTGTTACGTTAGATGAAGAATGGTTCACCTTTAAATACAATTTCTCCGTCTCTCAAGAGGTAGAAAATTATACCCTTGAACTTGGGGCCTATTTAAACACAAGAGAAGATAGACTTGAATATTTCGATGTCTGGTTTGATGATATCCTCATTCAGGGTATTAACAACATCTCTGACAGTTATCCGCCTCAACCTATTGATTTTGATCTAAGTTGGACAGAAACAGATGTTTCCCTATGGAATTTTTGGACCGAGTTGGCTGAGGGGAAATGGGAAACACCAATAGACAATATTACCGTTATTTTTTACAACCAAAGCAAGGTTATATCAAATAGAAGTTTGTCTCTAGCGTCATCTTTTATGAATGAAGCAGGTTATAATCAGACCTACTGGCAATACCTTCAAAGATTTACTTTTGGCGAAAATATCAGCTTCAAATTATTAATTTTTGATAAAGCTGGCAACTATAAAGAAACAGAGCTTAGGAATGCCACGATTGGAGATTATCAAGCTCCAAAGATTACCAGTACGCTTAACATCACTGATCCTAATTTTGTTCAACAATTGGGAAATGGAACCATTATTATTAGTATTGATACGCAAGATTGGGGAAACGCTACAGATAAGGTTGTACTTAATTATACATTAAATGGCGAACTCCAATCACCGATTGTCATGATGAAAAACGGAACAAAATACCAAGCCAATCTCCCTGTTAATTATAGAACACTTTTGGAATTTGATATTCTATTAAATGACACAGCTGAAATACCAAACTCACGGGCATACCCTGGTTTTTCTATTGTTTCTGATTATGATATTATTCCACCTATAATCAATTTCGATGTTAATGCAAGTGATACTGAGGAAGGCCGAACATTTGTTAATGTCACAGCAGAAGATACTTTCGGTGAGATTGACAGGGTATTTCTGGTTATTCGGTATAAAAACGGATCATTCTATGACAATATAACACTTGTCTATGATAATACCACAGAAAAGTACAAATTATCTGGAGTTAAAGGTCTACTTCTAGAATACGCTGAGACTTACAACATGACTGTTTTTGCGTGTGATAAAGGAGGTTCTTTCAATAGCTCAACTATGATTTATACTGTTCCTGATATCATAGCACCTAGAGTCAATATTGAAGATATAGAGTACACCCAGCCAGGTTTATTAAAGATTTGGGTTCACGCAAGTGATGAAGGGAGTACTATTGATTCAGTTACGCTTGAAACAAGAAAGAATGGCGAATGGATCGTTTTAAAAAATATGACAATCAAAAACAATAAATTCTATGCGGATATTTCTACTGATTGGTTTGGTAATGAACAAATAGAATTTCGAATAAATGCAATAGATAAAGAAGGAAATGAAATTATAGAGGGAGATAGACCTATTAGGAAATATACTACTAGATACTTTTTCGCTACTTCTCTTGGGTTATTAATAACGCAAGCTGTTGTAGTTATAACAGCTGTAAGCTTTTTTACAGCAATAAAGATAGCTCAATCACAACGATTACAGGCTCTTCGACGAAGACGCTTCGAAATTGCCCTTGGTCGCAGTGAGCGCTTAGCTTATCTTGGAGAAGAGGCTATATTTGGATTTGTAGCAGCTTACGGTCAGAGGGAAGGTGTTTCCAGCATTTTATTATGGGAACCCCGATTGATCGGGCATTTTTACCAATACTTGAAAGAGCTCACTGACAAAGCGAACAACAATATTGCTTTCATCATGCAAACCAAACCTCAAGATCAAGTGACATTTGTTGACTTTGCTATTGAAGAGATCGGCTGTTCTGCGATTACATTTGCATATCCAGTTTCTACCCTTCCCCAACAATGGTTATCTGCATTAACTCTTGATCAAGTACCTATTGGTCGTGGTCAAGGTGTTTTACTGTTAATGTTGGTCATGCGGGAGAAATGGGGTGAATCAGCACATAATTTCCAAAAAGAGATTACAGATGGTGTTATAGAATTAAAAGATCTTATCTGTTCTGGCGAAGATAAAGACATTATCCTTAGAAAAGCTCAAGAATTCCGATTGTTCATTTCAGGGACTTTAGAGGTTTTAGATGAAATTGAAACAGAGACAGATGAGGTTTCAGAAGATATTATGGGTGATTTTGAGACTGAATTCTTAGACGATGACCAAGATGAGACTGACGAATCCTCTAATTCTACCTCTGATAATGACTTTGATATCTAACTTGAATTTGTTGCTGAAACTATAGATTGAGGTTTTAAAGTTGTCTAGCCTTATCAGACTTCGAACTGAACCCTGTTCTATCTGTAAAAAGACTTTAGCGCTCGGTATTCCAGCGAACCGTCTTCAACCTGATGTGACGGGTTTGGATCTATTTCTTGATTTACATGGAATCGATGATGAACAACCACATGCTCGATTACTCTATATTGATGCTGAGGGAAGAGTACGAAATATGTCTACCATTACCAAGTTCACTACTCTTCTCCATAAAGATACTCCTTCAGAAGAGTGAGGTTTAGGTTTCTTATACTAATGCTCTCGAAAAGCCAAATACCAAATCAGGGAGTCTTATTATAAAGAAAACAGAGAATATCAAATGATATCTAAGTGAATGCGTTGCACTGTACCTCGAGTTCCTTTTCGTGAGCAAGTCACACTAAATAAGGGCACATTATAGTCGACTGCGAGAAGGGTTCCATCATCGAGACTCTCACCAACCAATATATCAAGAATAGCGCCATCTTCATGTCGAAATATTCGAATATAAGCATCCTCTTTCTTTATAGTGCCAGTTTTATCCCATCCCTTTTCAACAAGGATTATTGTTGGCCATAATTCACCTTTTTTAAACCAAGACTTTCGATCCGTAACTGCTACTTGAATCTTTTTATCTGACAGCTCAGGAAAAGTGAATCTTTTATTGTCTTCCATCTTATCTTTTGTCATACGGATGTGTGGATTTTGCCGAGCTATCCAACCAAAGGTTCTAAATTGCAATTTGATCCATACCGAGGATTTATTTTGAATGCCAACTTTGTCTTAAATGGAATTCGAAGCTAGAAGTATACTACCTTTGATCCTATGTATTACAACTCACTTCTAAAAAAATGTTTGGTTGTAATATTGAAATATCTGGTACTCTTGTAGTATTCTAGAGCTCTGAATCTTTATCGAGAATGCTAGGATCTTCTGGCGTTTCTGAGGTACTCACAGTCAGTCTGCTAATATATCGGCCGATAAAAGTGAAGAAAGCAATCTCAAGGATGAATAGGAGACCTTGGAGAATTATACTCTCCGAAAGTAATTCTAATATATAAGTTAATATTATTAACAACCCTAGATAAAAAATGTCGGTAGAGAAGAGCTTAACTGGTCTCAAGGGGTTATTCTTACTCATTTTTATTTTTATTTCCCAATATACTACTAATCCTCCTATTATTCCTCCTATTATTCCTCCAAGGTATAGTGCTGGCGGCCAAATAATAGGAGTTTGCGATTTAACATAAAGATCTATAAAGGGAAATCCATCTATTAGGTTGATATCTACATTGTGAATGAATTCTGCTAAACTAGTAAAGCAAAACACAATAATGTAGCAGCTCAAGGGTGCTAACACGACAGCAAGTACAATATTCCATGGAGAATTAGCTTCTGAAAGATTCGAAGGCGTATTAGGATCTTCAGTATTAGATTTCATAAAAGTTCTCCAATCAATGTTTTTTAATTTCGTTTAATCGTGCTATCACCCATTCTTTATCGAGTGCAGCTATAAATGGAGCAAAACGTGGTCCTTGCGTACTCCCTAGCAATATCTGATAAAGCACCTGAAAGAGTTGTGTCATTTCTTTACGTGACAAATCGACTTTTTCTCGAAAAGCAATCATCTTTCGCTTGATTTCCTCAGGAGTCCATTTCGTTAA
Source organism: Candidatus Hodarchaeota archaeon (assembly GCA_029856365.1). Lineage (GTDB taxonomy): Archaea > Asgardarchaeota > Heimdallarchaeia > Hodarchaeales > Hodarchaeaceae > Hodarchaeum. The sequence goes on along the minus strand of JAHQWW010000052.1, from coordinate 6,848 downwards.
GGCCAGTTCTTCGGTCAGATCTTGGACATTACTACTCATTTTCTTATCAATTTGATCAATAAGGGTTTGTGAGACGTTATCGGGGATGTTTATTCGAAGATGCGAGGGTCCATAATCAAAAACCCAACCCCGAGCTTGAGTCAGCCTGTTATGAATGTGTTCTTCTATTTCTTTTGTAGGAGTAATTGATAAAATCTCCGTGGCTTGCAGCTTTTGAATTGCCTGTTTTGTTCCTTCTTGTGATGCAGAAACTAGTTGAGATAGAATTATTGCATGAGAAAAGTCTAGTTGGAACCCACGATATTTTGGGATGTCATTGTAGAAAACAATTTCATAACTTCTTCTAATGGCTTGTAGTTCTGCATTATCATCAAATGGTTCTAATTCAAAATAAATTCGTTGAGCTTTATCATATTCAGTTACATAACTCGGAATTTTGTCCAACCCTAAGACGATCCGTCTTTTTGGAGGAGTTTTCAGATAAATATACTTCAATACTTCTGGTTCCGCGTATTTAAGCCATTTTTTGGGAGTGAATCCAATGAATCCTGAACTAGTCATATCCCCGAGGTCAGTTCGTCCTTCTGAATATCCAACCCATTCATTCCAGAATCCATATGGTCCAGGGTGTTGGAGTACAGTCTCAAGTACTTCAATACAACTATCACGTGATCCTCCTGGCGTGGCATGATCTTTTCCATAGGGTTCAAAATGAATATTGAGAGTATACCAAATTGCTAGCCATTCGAGGCGCCAAGTTAGTTTTCCTTGTTTCATATCAGACCAATCATCTTTCTGACATGTATTACAATAATAATGGACACGAAATTCATCTAGGTTAACTTCTAATGCTTTGGTTGTTCCAATTCGATTACAGTGATTACACAATGGATTGAAGGGAATCCAATCTTCAGGAAATGGGTTTTCTTGCCGGTATTTATTAAGAATATTCCGTACTTGTTCTTTCTTTTCAATTAATTTGATTATAGTTCTTTTCATTGCCTCTGTTTGATAAAATTCATGAGTACGAATAATTTCAATATTTCTACCAAACCTAGGAAGTGGATCCCCAAAAGCTTTCCAAAAGTAATCGACCCATGAAAGATGTTGATTGCTTGGGTCTGGAACATCGATTAATCGCCAATCAATGTATTTTCTTGCTTCAATTGGATTCGAAAAGCAGTTTAATTGGGATTTTCTTCCTTTCCAAGGATCAGCAGTATATAGAATTAGAGAATGTGTTGCATCATAACCCCGCCTCTTTAATTCATTTACGACTGCATTAGTAAGTACGATCTCCCCACGAAGTCGCCCGACATGTTGCTGACCTGAAACTGAAATGCCGCAATTGCAGTTAAAGTCCCGTATCTCTGGCCAATTCGAAATTAAATCCGTGGTCAGCTTGTCTATCCAGTATGGGGGAGTTCTCTTAATATTATTTGGCATTTACTTGTTTCACGTCGTTCAGGGTCATTCAGAGAGAAATTTGAAAAAGGATTTAAAAAGGGCTTTTTTAATGGTCAATTTCAGTCTTCTCATGTCTTTCAATGGATAATCAGAGGAAAATACATTAATTGCCGTTAATGGAGCTATTTTCATCATCATTTAACAGTTCACAGTTATTCTGGTTCCATTCTTCCTAGAATTACTGAATAAAGTTGAAGTAGATATTAAATAAATGACTTTTCGACTATTGTTGCTATATGATTAATACTTGAAGGGGTGAACAGATAAAAATGAAAGGATTGGTGTTAACTGGGGGATTTGGGAAGGAAATGCTTCCCTTATCGAAATATTACCCAAAAACCATGTTGACCCTGCATGGAAGACATCTTCTGGAATATGTGTTAGCTGGGCTTATAGAAACTAATCTTGAAGAATTTATAGTTGTTGCGGGGTATTTAGGAGATAAAATCAAGCCAATTGCAGAGAAATATCGGCAGCAGGGCTTTTCCATTCAAATTATAGATCAAGGAGATCGAAAAGGAATTGAAGGTGCTATTACCTCCGCCAGTGAGCAATTTTCTGACAAAGAACCATTTTTATTAGCTTATGGAGATATTTTTGCTCCTCCAATGTTTTATCAGCATTTGATGAATTCTTTTATCAATACAGCGGCAGATGGAGCCATTGCTGTGACATTAGTTGGAAAATCTGCAGAGTTTGGGATAGCTGCAATTGATGACAGAGGTTTTATCAAAAAAATTTTACCAGAAACTCCTTCTGAAGAGAACAATGCTAACTACATCTTTGCTGGAGCCTCCATCCTGCCAGGAGAATTCTTTGAGATTCTTAGGGAGGAGTACAAACTTACTACCGCTTTAGCAAGATTACTGAAGGAACAGCGTCGAATTTGTGCATCAGTTTGGCAAGATGAGTGGGTGGATGTTGGCTATCCCTGGGATTTGCTAGCAGCTAACAAAGACGCGTTTAAACCTCTCGAATACTCACGTATCCATAAAACAGCAAAGATATCGCCATCAGCACATATTTCAGGTCTTACATTAATTGAGGAAAATGTAGTTATAGATCATAACGCTGAAATTGTTGGCCCTTGCTTTGTTGGTAAAAACTGTTACATTGGCACAAACAGCCTCATTAGAGCCTATTCTTGCATTGAACGAAATTGCAAAATCGGTTATTCTGTTGAGGTAAAAAATTCGGTAATTCAACAAGGAACAAAGATTGGGCGCCTCTCATTCGTTGGTGATAGCGTTATTGGAGAAAATGCCAGTCTGGGCTCGGGAGTCACGACCATGAATGTATTAGAGGATGCTCAATCACGGAAAATGACGAAAACGATTAAAGGAAGAGTGTACCATAAATTAGGTGCAATTATTGGGCCACATTCCATCATTGGATCAAATACTGTCATGTTACCTGGTATTATAGTCGATTCTGATAAAGTAATTCCCCCTGGGACAGTTATTCATAAGGATCTCAAATAATAAAAAGAATGAATTGATAAAAAAAGAATGGGAGAGGGGGATTATTAAATTTCTAATCGCTTGTCTGGGACATAGGACAGAATGTTCCTAATTTCTTTTTCTTTTTTATTTACCCTAAATACATTGGGGATCCGATAAATATGTGGATCTGTTTCGGGTTTAATAAATAGATCTCCACTTAGAAAAAGCATTTTTTCGAAGATGTCTGGGGTCGTTTTTTCAATGTGTGCATGTTGGGCATTACCAAAACGTCGTTCGTCTCCTAGAATCCCACGGTGGTGATAAATTTCAGTCGGTGAAATCAACCAATAGTCGATCCGACTATAAATGTAAATAAAGATGAGATGTATGAAAACCAATGCTGCAAAGAAGAAATAGAATTCCATGGAAGCAGTTATGGCTGGCCACTCCAATCCCAAATCGAGGCCAGGGATTTGATCTTTTAAAAGTAAATAGACAAGTACTAATATTATGACACCAAAAGCAATTAATGCTGTTTTTCCCAGACCGAAATCAAATGCAACAATGATAAAATTAAAAGCAAATACTGCGAAGAAAAATGTTCCAAGACCACTTCTTAAAACTTCTGCTTGTACTGGATCTGCTGACTCTATACCAGGAAGTACTAGAAGTTCTAACAGAAAGATAATAAAGGCCACAATCATGCTAGGGTAGAAGAATAATGTTTCAGGATAAGCTCTTACTATAATATAGTCTTTTTTTGTTTTAGGTATCTCTTCTTTTGTTTTTGTTGGTTCTTCCATTTGTAGAATCTCCATTATTGAATTTTGAAATATAAAACATATCCCCCCTTTTTAGCTTTTGTATATTTCCTTTGTTTAGGGTAGTTAGAACTTCTCACTAAAAACTGAGAGTAAACATAAATTAAAGGCATTTGGTCTTAAAACCTCAACTAACATCCATAATTCCTTCTTCTGTTATTGCTAAAACCGATTCACTTTCAGGAAGAAGTGGACTATCAACGATTCGGGCGATACGTCGCTCTCCTTTTGATTTACGTAGATAAATACGAGTGTGAGACACATGAGCTAAAATGTGACCCCCGTCATTCCAGAATATCTGGTACATAGAGAGAATGAATTAACTCTTTTAGCTAATCATTTCAAATCAATTATATCCAAGAATAGTATGATCTCTGGGAAACAGGTGATAATTCAAGGGGCTGTGGGATCAGGAAAAACCGTTGTAGTAAAACAATTCGGCCTTACTCTTGAAAACTATTGTCATGCTAAGTCTGAGGCCAATGTAGCAACTATTTCTTTTTTTCATATGAATTGTCGTCGTCAAAGATCTTGGTATTTAATATTAACGTCAATTCTACAGCACTTAGTCCCCGCTTTTCCCATTCGGGGATTTTGTGTTGATGAATTACTTACATATTTAGTTAGAATCGTTAAAGAAAGAAATCAAGGGTTATTAATTTGTTTAGATGAGATTGATTATCTTCTAACCGAATCGAAGAGACAAGATGTGCTCTATTCTTTAATTCGTCACTACGAAGAAATTAATCGGTGTGGACAGGCTCAGATTTCTCTGATTTTAGTAACACGGAATCCTCATTTTCAAAATTTTTTAGATCCTGCGCTCCGGTCTTCATTGTCACAACGTATTATTGTTTTTGAACCGTATAATACCAATCAGTTGTTTGATATTCTGTCACTTCGAGCTCGACAAGGATCATATGAAAGAACATACTCTGACGATATTCTTAAAGCAATTGCCTCTCTTGCGTGTAAAAGTGGAGATACACGGTACTCCATCGAGCTACTCTGGCGTTCAGCTAAAGCTGCGGAACAAGAAGACGCTCCATACATTGATTTTGAACATATCCGAAAAGCTCAAGTTAGTATCTTTCCTATAAAACAATCCATCATTACAGATTTAGCTCCCCAATTAAAAAAAGTCCTTTTTGCTCTTGCAATATTACTTAATCACAAGAAAAACCGTACGTATGTTACAACCAATGAATTACGGAATAAATATAATGAATTATGCAAGAAATCTCGAGAAAAACCACGGAAACAAACCCAATTTTGGAACTACCTTCAAAAACTAGCTAGGCAAGGGCTTATTGAGTTACAAGTTCAAAATAGACATCAGAACGGAAAATCAGCTGGAAGAACTGCATTAATTAGCATTTCTGATTTGCCTATTCGTGATTTACTCCTTCTTCTTAAACAAAGCTAGAATTAATTCATATAATTCGGAGTGCTTGATGAAAAAGATTTTTTTCTGTAGTTGTTTAACGTGGGTATTGGTGAATTAAGAGAAATTTATTGATGAAATAATATGGATCAAACACAGAAAGATCTTTATGAACAAAGTTGGACAGCACATTCCCTCAGGAATCCTGAAATGTGGCCAATAAACACTGTTATAAGGAAAATTCTAAAAGGAAATGGAAGAATACTAGAAATTGGGCCTGGTAATTGGCCTAAATCACCAATTTCAAAAACTATCTTTCTCGAGTTAACGGTAACAGCTGCAGCCAATCTGAGAAGAATTGGGGCAAATTCTTCAACTGGGAGTATTGAGAACATTCCTTTTAAAGATGAATCATTTGATGTTGTTGTTGCTTTGGAAGTGATTGAACATGTATCAAATGTTCAAAAGAGCTTCTCGGATGTTAAGCGAGTCTTAAAGAAAAAAGGGCATTTTATTTTCTCCACTCCAATTCACCAAAAGTTATGGACTCACTTCGACAGTCTGGCGGGACATTTGCGCCGTTTTGATCCATACGACTTATTAAAGATGACTTACAAGAATGAATTTCGAATAAAAAAATTTACTGGAAGAAGAGATCCCCCAATTCTATTTAGTAATATTAATGCTATAATGGAAACACGCTACAAGAAACTACTGATGTCTCTCTCTGAAATAGGGCTCACAATTCTTTCCTCTTTACATCGTAGTAAAATCTATAGAAGATTGAATCGTCACGCGTATGATTTGAATTTGTGGTTTGACCCTGATCTTTACATTAGCAAATCAGAAAATTTGAGTAATTTAACCTTAATATGTCAAAGAAGGTAAGAATTAGGACTTAAACAGGATCTAATTCAGGGATAGATTCAATAGAGTGCTTCTTGTTAATTGTATATTTCTCCCTTTGTGAGCTTGTTATTATAACATAGTCAAATAATATCACTCCAAATATAGCTATAGCAAGAAATGGAAGGGCAAAACTGTTAATTACGAGTAATGATAGTAATGACATGACAACAAGCCGTAATTCAGTATTTTTCCTGATAAAAATTCCCAATATGAAGATTAAAATGAGACCAATTAACGTTAATATTCCAATTATCTCTATTAAGTTAAAAATCTTTGCAAATTCAGCAACAATTGTCCCACCTAGGGAACCATCTTCAATATGACGTCTTGCTGAATTATAGAATAGAACTGTTGATTCAAGAACCCACATAATGTTAAATGGTAGAGAAACGACAAGAAGACTAAAAAACGGAATTCCTGGTGCAGCAATAACCTTTTTCCATTCTTTTTCATACAAATAAGTAATCCATATCGCAACTAAAAAGACCCCAGCAAAGTATTTACTTAGGGCGCTTAATGTAAAAAAGAGAATGACAAAATAATCCTTATATTTCATTGAAGATTGGTGAAAATAAAACCCTATAATAGCATATAGTATCATTAAGGGAGCACTACTCCAGACAAAGGGAATCATCATCAGAAATGCTAGAATGGGTCCCTGAAAACGATCTTCAGGGAATAAGTAGTAAGCACACAAACAGGTAATTGCAGTAAAAATTAAGTTTGCAAGGGTGAGACCAATATCATTAAAACCAGGTAACCAGATTGGAACATCGCTACTGACTAGTAATGAACTTATAAAATCAAAAAGACCTAAAATCAATC
>JAHQWW010000186.1 GCA_029856365.1 Candidatus Hodarchaeota archaeon | reverse complement strand
CTATTTGCTAAATCATCTTTTGCTGCTCTATTTGTTCCTCTTGAAATAGCTCAAACAATTCTCCATCAAGCCACAAGTTTGCCTTTGGGATATGTGAATGAGGTTATTTTCCTATTAAAATCTGAAGCTGATCTTGAGGAGTTTATTACAGATCTAGAAGATTACTTCCTAGGTCATTTTCCCCTCATTTCTTTTGAATTCATCGAGAAACATGAACAACCTGCTTATAAAATGCAGGAGGAGGATATCCCAGGCGATCAGAGTTTGTATTATATTTTCTCCTTTCTCATCCTTATCATCGCTGCTTTCGGAGCATATAATCTCATTTCTAGAGTGGTGAATTCTCAACGAAGGCAGATTGGTATTAATATGGCTTTGGGGGTTCCACCTCGTCAGATTGCATATCGATATTTACTCTTCAGTCTAGAAATCACGCTTGGGGGGATCTTTTTTGGATATATTTTCGCAATAGTACTGGGACAGCGATTAGGTGATGTAATAATAGATATTACTCATTATCCTGTATGGGAAGAATGGTTAGTAATAGATTTATTCCTACAGGGAACACTCTTGGGAATTCTAATCCCATTTATTGCATCCATTGTGCCTATATGGCGAGCAACTAGGATGCAACCAATCCATGCAATTCAAACAGGAGCTAAAGTAGGTACTGGTAAAGGAATTTCTCCTTTATTAACATGGATCCATCTTCCGGGATCAATATTCATTCAATTACCATTTCGTAATATATCACGAAATCTCCGAAGAACAGTATCGACTTTAACAGGTATTGCCCTAGCTATCTGCGTCCTAGTAGCTGTTTTAGGATTTGTAGATGGTGCTAATTTTTTACTTGAAAGTGAACAAGAGGTCATAAAAGGAGATTCTGAAGGACGAGTCGATGTGATACTGAATGATTTATATAATATATCGCAATCACCTGTTATAAATATTACAGATGATATTGATGTGAGATTAGCAGTTCCTATGATCCAAATACCAGTAACATTATATGGAAAATACGAATCTTTTGATATAATTTTACGATGCTTCAATTTTTCCAATCAGATATGGACTCCAGAAACTATAAGAAAGGTTGAACCTTTTAATCTTACTTCTGGTATAATAATTTCTCTGGAAGCTTCAAGAGATTTGAAAGTTGACATAGGAGATTTTATCACGCTTGAACATCCTTTCCGAGAATCAGCATTACAATATTCCAAAAAGAACTCAACATTTCAAGTCATTGGTATCCAAAATAGCAAAATTCGATTCTGGGCGTTTAGTGATATATTAAACGATCATATTTTCAATGTTACTGGATTGACTAACGCTGTGATGATCCTACCGAAACAGGGAATAACAGAAGCCTCTATTCAAAAGAATTTTTTTAATCTTCAAGGATATAGTGGCGTCCAATCAGTTGTAAAAATGGTAAGAGTTTACGAAGAGGTCATTGAGCTGTTTAAATCTATCTTTGATGTGATTCAATATGTGGTATTGATTTTAGCTCTATTATTAGTATATAATACAACAACAGTGAATATTGATGAACGAACGCGAGAATTAGCGACTATGGCGGCCTTTGGAACCCCTATTCGAACATCTTCATTAATTTTAATGGTGGAATCCATGATTTTAGGTGTCTTAGGAACAGTAGCTGGTTATTTCCTTCTTTCTCCTTTTGTGGTTGATATTCTTGAAGCACGTGTCGACCAAGCAATGAATGAAATATGGTTGTCAGTATTCCTCTATCCTGATAGCATTGTTATCCTCATACTAATTGGGATTATTCTTGTCACACTAACCCCCTTGTTGTCAATTCGTAAGCTAATCAAAATGGATCTGACATCAGCTCTTCGTGTTGTAGAGTAAAAATGTATATTATTGTGTGAAATTAATTGAATTCCATATGAAATAGGGACTAGAACTAAATATGAATAAATACAATTTCAGCTTTTCTTTCATTGAACAAAAAGTTAGAACCAAGACATTTGGTATTTTGACAACAATTAATAAAGATGGAACCCCTCATACAACAGGCATTCTGTATGGGGTATCACCACCCTCCATAAAGTTTTCATTATACTGTTTTACTTCAAAAAGGTATAAGAAAGTACAGAACATTAAATTAAATCCTAATATCTCTTTCATAATCCCTTTTCCACATCACATACTCCGTTTTGCCCCCTCTTCAACAGTTACATTCAATGGTAAAGCAAATCTTGTTTCATTAAACAATACTGAAATAAGAACCATTTTTTCAAAAAAACGGATACTTAAGCTTGTAATTAATCAAAGTCAAACGGAAGATCAAGAATCCTTTACTTTTATCCGAATTAAACCTAATCCTAAGGTTCTATGTTATGGAATAGGTATTAATGTTTTAAAATTAAGAAGAGGCCATAAAGAAGGAGGTTATTCTGTCATATTACCAGAAGAAAGGCAATAGTAGATATGTAAATTGTTCAATTTACAAACTTCTAGTAAAAAATTCAAATATATAACCAAAACTAAATATAAATGCTTCTGAGAAAGAGTTAGGTTGAAACCCACTCCATGAATCAGCTTTAAGTTTATCACTAATGATTACAACAGCTGCAGCTTTCACTTTACGAAAAGTTGCTACAGCGAAAGCAGCTGCTATTTCCATCTCAATTGCAAGAACATTTTTCTTGCGTAGTTGATCAATTAATTGAAAAGTCTCCCTAAAAGGAGCATCTGTCGTACAAATCCTTCCTTTAGTAAAAGGAACTTGTTTAGAAGAAAAGAAGTTGACTAAATCGTTAGTCATCTGCTCTGATGGCACACTTGGGGCCCCAGCTGGTAAATAATGGTGACTTGTTCCTTCTAACCGTAACGCATCTGCAACGACAATCCTATCTCCAATATTAGCAGATTGAATTGCTCCTGCTAATCCTAGAAACATTATTTCTTTGATTCCTAAAGCAATTAGTTCTTCGAGGAAAATAACCGTGGCAGGTGCCCCCAGTAGCCCTTGGAAGTACACAACTTCACCACCAATACAATACAGATGAGTTCCTTGATATAACCTTGGCAATTCATTTATTTTCACTCCTTTTCGCTTATGTAGGAGTTCAGATCGAACGAATGGAGAATAAATCAGTTTAGATGGAAGTGGATTAGCTGCCTGATAGAATTTTATCTCCTCAGAAGGTTCAATATATGTTTTTAGGTCATTATCGAAAAAATCCATAACTGAAAAACAATATTCGAACTTATAAATCTTAATAATGGTGATTTTATGGAACTTAGGCAATTTGGGAGAACTGGGCACAAAGTATCAATATTAACCTTGGGAGGTTGTGCATTAGGATGGTTACATGAACAGGCACCAAAAAATGCTCAGGAACAAGCTGATAGAGCTATTGAAGAAGTTATTAAGCGAGGAATAAATATCATTGATGTTGCTCCTTCTTATGGGGAAGCAGAGGTTAGACTTCATTCTTGGATTCCGAGAATCCGTGAAAAAATCTTCTTAGCTGAGAAAACAATGGAGAGAACTAAAGAAGGCGCTTGGAATGAATTACATCGCTCATTAGAACGATTAGGTACATCCTATTTTGATTTGTATCAATTTCATGCAGTATCGTCTATGGATGAATTAGACCAAATTTTGGGTAAAGATGGAGCTATAGAAGCTTTTAAGGAGGCTAAAGAAACGGGTCTTATAAAAAATATCGGTATTACGTGTCACAGTAACATGAAAATCCTAATAAAGGCACTAAATTCCTATGAAGACTTTAACACAATTTTATTACCTGTTTATGTTGCTGCGATGGCTCATCCTCATCCAAGTAACGATTTTCGCCCCGTTCTAAAGCTAGCTCAAGAGAAAAACGTAGGTGTCATTGCTATTAAAGCCATCTCACGTAGGAGATGGACCTTTGCAAAAAAATATGGGACATGGTACCAACCACTCGATGAACAGATATGGATTGATGACGCTGTTGGATATACACTCTCTCAAGAAGGGGTCACAACATATTCATTACCCTGTGATCTTCGCTTATGGCCATTAGTGCTTGAGGCTGGGAAGAAATTTAAGAAATTGGACACGAGTGGACAGAAAGAGATAATTCAACGAGCAAAAGCAGATAGTTTTAAGCCATTATTTCCTGAAAAGTAAGAAGGATTAGGATAAATTCTAATATTTTAATTAATTAACTTCTTAAAAGAAAGAGAAGAGGATTTTAAATATACACAAGA
>JAHQWW010000051.1 GCA_029856365.1 Candidatus Hodarchaeota archaeon | reverse complement strand
AAAGAAGAAATTCAGACTGTTCAAGCCACTACTAAAGAAAAAACCAGGGATTATACAACCAAAAAAACTGAGGAAATAAAAACTACTGTTCAACGTAGAGCAGCAGATACCAGTACTGCAGAGGAGATCTATTTTTCTACTTGGGCTTGGTTCTGGGCAATGATTTTCAGTGGCTTTGCGTGTTTTTCCATCTTCTTATTCGGTGTCGTAAACCCAAGGTTCATTTTAGTTGGATTACTTGCCCTGATTGCCTTACCTTTCATTGTCATTTGGTGTCTAATACATATGGTTCCAACAATTAAAATTTTTGGTTTTACTATTTTTGATAGACGTAAGTTATCATTACGTAGGCAGTTGAGCCTAGGAAAGGAAATAGCACGATTATTTTCTCGTGAATTTCTACAAGAGTCTCCTATCATTGCATTCTTTATTTTTGTATTTTTCGTTATATTTATCTTTGCCCTTCTGTTTGCGTTTATCCCTCCTTAATCCTTCTATTTAATTCAATGTAATTTAAGCAAATCTGCTTTAGATGAATTAGTCACGAAACCATAATCTACACTGAGTTTTTCTTATGACAAAAATACTCTAACTAAGTTGGGAGAAACACTAAAAGGATATTTTGGTGGAAAGACAGATATGACACATGAAACTTCCTTATTAAGTACTGAACTTCTAGTCTTATTGAATGAAGAAAATTTTCATTTTTTGGTGAAGAATGGGCTCATTCAATTATATTTTGATGTATTCATAAAAAAACTAAGTAAGATTAGTTAATCCTTTAATCCAAATAATATTTGTGTATCTCGGATTGTTCCTCCTATTTCCTTAACTGTAGCTATTAGGTCTTCTTGATTTCCAACATAGATTAATAGCGGTTTATCGTGCCACCCTGTCTCAATGTTATGTTTAGAAATTTCGATTAATAAGGCTTTTCTTAAATTTTCGTAACCAGGCCTAGTAGCTAAGAATCTAACGATTAGACCATCCTCAGTAATACCTTCCAATGGTGCACCAGCACATACTAGCTGGTTATCTTTTAATATCATTACCGTGTGCTTATCAGGAAGAACTCGATCTTTGAAGTAGCTTATCCAAGCTTCTTCGTTGGGAAAGGCATTTTTTAAATTGGAATCAGATTTACATAATTCTATTAACACCTTCAAATCGTCCATGGTTGCCATCCGCACTGTGCACCCTGATATTTCTTCTTTGCTGGCTTCTTGAACATCAATAGCATATTGGTACCCTTTATCAATTATTTCAAAACCTTTACTCTTTGCAAAAGAAACTGATTCGGTAAAATTGTCAGAAAAATAACCCATCACAATTTCATTCTCTGGGTCACGTTGTTTTACGTATTCAAATACTTCATTGTAGAGTTTTTCTTGTACATCAGGACATTCTTCCACTGCCCAGGGGTAACCAATCCAAGTACGTCTTTTAGTGTTTTCGTTTGCTTCTGTCACCCGCGTCTGGATATAGGCAAGAGGGCTACCATCCTCTTTAAAGGCGTATCTTATGCCTTTAGAATCTGGTTTTTCGTTCTCATACCTTTGTTGGATCGACTCTGCAGTTGCAGTTACTCGGATCTCATATTTTTTGGTGTCCTCATTATATATTTGAGCTTGAAGCTCCTCAAATCCCTTATTTGGTTCATAATATTTATAATTGACTTTCATTTTTACCATCACAATCCTCTCGATATATATTCTAATAAGATTACTTTCGATGCAATAATCCAATATACTGAAAAAAAGGAAGTATGATTCGATTAGTGTGGTTTAATTGCAGCCTTTCGATTTAATTCCTTCTTCCATTCAAAAAGTTTTGATTAAACTAGAGGAAAGAGATAGAGAAGAACGAGAAGTTGATCTAGGTCGGTTCCAACGCCTCCGTCAGATTCCCCGTGAAACAGGTGAATTTCTTTTTCAGTTTCTTATAACATTCATTCCTCAGTTCTCTGATTTTGTGGGTCTCGAAGTAGGCACATCAGGGGGGTATTCAACATTATGGCAAGGGATGGCACTAGTACTAAGTCACCAGGGAAGATTGATTTCACTAGATCATGATCCCAAAAAGTACCTACTAGCTTCTGAGAATATTACATCCACTGAAGTTGGGAAATATGTCACATTGATTCATGAAGATGCAAAGAATTATTTAAAAAGAAAATCTCAAGATAGATTCTCCTATATTTTCATGGATTGTGAAAAAGAAGATTATGCTTATTTTTTTAATTTTCTTGTTGCACGATTAACCCGGGGTTCTGTGTTAATAGCTGATAATGTGATTAGTCATGCGGATGACATGCCAGATTTCATTGAACAAATAAAAAGCAACTCAAGAGTATCTAGTATAATATTACCTATTGGAAGTGGTCTGGCCTTTATCAGATGGCTTTAGCTTCTATTCAAGAGTGAATCACACGGAGTGAGTTAAAGGTTTAAATTTCCAAAATAGAAGAGGAAAGGTTATTTTTCATCACTTTTATCCTTTTTCGGCCTAATAGGAATCTCTTCGTTTCCTGTTTCCATGCCATGTATAATTCCTTTCGGATTTCTGTTAAATAATAAACTTAGATGATAAACTAGAATACTAGATCATTAGAATTATAATTTAAATGCTTGTTTAAGGAATTAAGGACTTTTGAAAAAAGAATAATTAAGAGAAAAAGAAGTTGAGTATCCTTTTATTGATTAGGGAGGGAAGTTTAACATAACAACATTTAATCTCTTATCTTATTTTTTCTATCCGTTCATATTCTTGATATCTAGGATACCTTCCCATTTTCCGGGCTTTATTTCGAAGTTTTCGTTTAGAAAGAAGATAAGAGATTGATCCTGGATTCAGACCAAATAATACTCCGATCCATGCTCCAATTGACCTTTTTTCTAATTCCTTATCTAGTTCATCCTTCTTTTTCGTCCGCATTTCTAATCCAGATATTTAACTCTATGAAAAAAAATCATCTTAAAGATAAATCCAAGCCTTTTAAAGTTTATTAATAAAGAAATTCTAGTCTAAAGAAAAAGAGTAATCTGGATTAAAAGGCCTTACGAAATATTTTTCCTAATATAAAAGGGTGCAATAAGTAATAGAATATTATTGGTTCCCAAAATAGATTGCATAATTTCTAAAATGGAGTCATTAAATTGGTTATAGGAAAACCTCTTCCACGAAAGGATGCTCGACTCAAAGTTAAGGGGGAAGCTCAATATATTTATGACTTAAGTTTTCCCGATGAACATTTCCTTGCAGTCGTACGTAGTCCACATGCTCATGCTCGAATTAAGAAGATTAAAATTGATAATGAAAAGGCAAAACAGTTAGGAGCTACAATTGGGACAGCCAAGGAGATTCCTGGAAAAAATATTGTCCATGTCATACTTGATGATTGGCCTCTTCTCGCAGAAAATGTTGTACGACATGTAGGTGAACCAGTAGCAATCGTTGTTGCGAAAAATCCTAAAAATGCGAAGAAAGCTATTTCTGCTGTTCATGTGGAATATGAAAAACTGCCTGAATTGTTTGATCCTACTGAAGCTAAAGATCATTCAAGTATTCATATATATGGAGACAATAATATCGTATCTTATTGGCAACAAAGGAAGGGAGACATAAATAAAGGATTTGAAGAAGCAGACATCATTGTTGAAGGAGAATATCGAACACCTGCACAAGAACACGCGTACATTGAAACCCAAGGATGTATCGCTGTCCCCCTAGGACATGATGAGATAACTGTATATGGATCGATGCAGTGTCCATTTTATGTTCAACGAGCAGTAGCTGACATTCTTGGGTATCCCTGGTCTAAAGTTACAATAATACAAACGACTACTGGGGGAGCGTTTGGTGGTAAAGAGGATCAACCTAATCAGCTTGCTAGTCTAGTTGCATTGGGAGCATATCTCACGAGAAAACCTGTCAAATACATATTATCTCGAGAAGAAGATATAGAAAATACCTCAAAACGTCATCCTGCAATCATTCGTATGAAAACAGGTGCATCCAAGGATGGTGTGCTAACAGCAGTTCAAGTGGAACATTTAATGAATTCAGGGGCTTATGCAACTCTGACACCAGCAGTTCTTTATCGGGGATGCTTACATGCTGTTGGTCCTTATCGCT
Source organism: Candidatus Hodarchaeota archaeon (assembly GCA_029856365.1). Taxonomy (GTDB): domain Archaea; phylum Asgardarchaeota; class Heimdallarchaeia; order Hodarchaeales; family Hodarchaeaceae; genus Hodarchaeum. The sequence continues at coordinate 21,100 of JAHQWW010000051.1, read as the reverse complement.
GTCCCAATGTTGATGTTCAATCTTATGCTATTGCCACGAATCTTGTCCCATTTGGAGCTTTTAGAGGTTTTGGATCTCCACAAGTCCTTTTCGCTTGTGAAGAACAGATGGATCGTATTGCAGCAGAATTAAACATTGATCCTATAGAGTTTCGTGAGAGAAATTTAATTAAACAAGGAGATACTGCTTCATTCGGTCAAATTATTGATAATTCTGTTGGCATGCTAGAAACTCTCAAACAAGCAAAGAAGAAAAGTGATTGGGAAAATAAATGGAAACCTGCACCTGATTTCAATTACGTAATGGAAGAAAGTAAGAGGGGGAATTATAAATGGAGTGGAATCGGAATCTCGACAATATTTTATGGTGTTGGTTTGGGTTCAGCGGGAAAACAGTTATCACGTACAGGTTCGTATGTTCAGCTTGAACCTGATGGAAGTGTACGATTCGCAGTCGGGACTACCGAAATAGGTCAAGGAATGATAACAGTTCTTTCCCAGATTGTCGCTTCAGAATTAGGAATAAATTATTCTAAAGTTAATATGATGCCTGTTGATACCAGCCGCGTCCCTGACTCTGGACCAACCGTAGCATCCAGAGCAACAACTTTCTCTGGACGATCACTCCAAAATGCTTGCCAGCAAATACGATCTCTAATGTTTGAAATAATTGCCCCCCACTTGGAAAGTGATTCATGCAATTTGCAAATAGAAGGAAATTATATTATCTCTACGTCCTCTGAAAAGAAAATATTAGTTGAAGATGCCATTGAAATTATGTACCAAGAACGAGGACAGGTAGCCAAGGCAGGTTGGGATGTAGCTCCGCCTACAGATTATGATAATGAAAAAGGACAGGGAAATCCATACGCAATTTATGCATGGTGCTCAAATATTGCCGAAGTGGAGGTTGACACCCAAACTGGGACCGTTTTGATTAAAAATATCTGGGCTGCTCATGATGTGGGACGAGCTATCAATCCTCAGACCCTTAAAGGTCAAATTGAAGGTGGTACACTACAGGGAGTGGGATATGGACGCTATGAGGAGATAATTTTTACACCTGAAGGAGGAATATTATCAAACAATTTAGGGACTTATCTTGTGCCAACAACAAAAGACACACCCAATATTCAGTCAATTATTGTAGAAGATCCTTGGAAAAGTGGTCCTTATGGGGCAAAAGGTATTGGAGAGCAACCTCTGATGGGGATAGCACCTGCAATTACAAATGCGATCTACAATGCAATTGGTGTGAGAATATCAGAAATTCCTGCTACACCAGAACGAGTTTGGCAAGCAATCCAAGACAAACTTCAGGAGGAGCCAGAATGAAGATAGAAATCATTGTTAATGGTGTAGTGTACCGAGAAGAAACCTCTCCTGATCAACGACTCCTAGACTTCTTACGTGATGATTTAGGGTTAAAAGGAACAAAAAAAGGTTGTGATCAAGGTGAATGTGGCGCCTGTAGCGTACTTCTCAACGGAAAAGTTGTAAATTCCTGTTTGATATTAATGGCTCAAGTCCCAGAACGTAGTGAAATTGAAACTATTGAATCCTCTGATTCACTTATCTTATCCCTTCAAGAATCATTTATTGAAAATGGAGCTGCCCAGTGTGGGGCATGTACTCCAGGGATGATCATGGCATCTTCGGCATTACTGAGAGAAAAACCTGATGCCAATTTGAATGAAATTCGTGAAGGATTAAGTGGTGTTATTTGTCGTTGTACGGGGTATCAAAAGATATTTGACGCAATCAAAGACACTCAGAGAGGGTTGGTACAAAAATGAGCACACAGAAAGAGTTTATCAAGATTATGACTGAACAATTTCATAAAGGTAGGACTTTCGCACTTGTCACCGTTGTTGACGTCAGTGGCTCTGCCCCTCAACGAATAGGAGCCAAAATGTTAGTTTCTTCGACTGGAAAACGTCTTTGGGGAACAATAGGAGGAGGAACTATTGAGAACTTAGCTCTTAAAGAAGCACAAGCTCAAATTAATATAAACATACCACTTCTTAAAGAATATGAACTAACAGAGGAAGGGGAAGAAGCCACAGGAATGCTTTGTGGAGGGAAAATGAGTCTATTCTATGATATACAAGGTGCAGGTACAAAAACTTACATTTTTGGAGCAGGCCATATCAGTCAGCAATTAGTTCCATTACTAGCCTCTTTAGGATTTTGGACAGTTGTTATCGACGATAGGAAAGAATATCTTGATGAGAATTTCAAGAATTTAAATGTCGCTGAAACGATTACAGGTAATTTACCTCAAATCATTGACTCAATTGAATTTGAAAAAGGTAGTTATATTGTTATCCTGACGTATTCTCATGATTTAGACGAAAAGATCTTGAAACACCTTTTAACAAAACGAGAACAAGAATTTGAGACCTGGAAATATCTTGGGATGATTGGAAGTAAAAGAAAAGTTTCAGAAATATTCAGTCGGTTGGAATCTCAGGGAATGGATCCAAACCTCTTAGAAAAGGTTCATGCCCCTATTGGAATACCAATAAGGAGTCAAACTCCAGAGGAAATCGCTATTTCCATTGCAGCTGAAATAATTGACGTGCGGAATAAGAAAGAGTGAGTAAAACCATGTATGAATTTGAAATCCATTCACCCACAAATTTAGAAGAAGCACTGAAACTGAAAGCCACTTTTGGAGCAGAATTGCATCCTCTTGCTGGTGGAACCGATGTACTTGTAAGTATACGGAATAACCACATAAATTGGGGAGAATGTCCATCACTTCTAAACCTAAATAAAATCCAAAAGCTTCATTTTATCCGAGAAACACCTGACACCATTGAAATTGGTCCTCTATTAACTCATACTGAAATATCTACTCATCCGCTTATTAGAAAGCACATTCCACCTCTAGCTAAAGCTGTAGCATTTATTGGCTCTCCTCAAATACGAAATCGAGGGACAATTGCTGGTAATATGTGCCACGCAAGCCCTGCTGCTGACTCCTTACCTATTCTTTATTGTCGAAATGCGAAAATAGAAATTCAAACACATAATCGAACTAATCTAGTTCCTATTGAGGAATTTATTACAGGCCCAGGTTTTATTACTATAGACCCTAGTGGTATACTGACAAAAATAATTATCCCCAAACTCCCAAATTATATAGGTGATTATTTGAGCCTTCGTCAACGTCAAGCATTGTCCTGTAACGTCGTGTCTGTTGGAGTTGAGATGTTTCGACCAAATTGTGAGGGGAAAATTACTGATATTCGAATAGCTCTCGGGGCTGTTGCTCCTACAGTGGTTCGTGGAAGGAAGACCGAAAAACTTCTTAAAAATAAAGTACTCACTGAAGATCTAATAGATGAAGCTTCTAGTCTCATTCAAACCGAATGTATTCCCATAGATGACGTTCGGTCAAATAAAAGCTATCGTCAAGCCATGACTGGTGTTTTATTAGCAAGATTTCTTTTCTCACAGATATAATTTTGAAAAGTCATAAAGAAATCTATGGCGCTAAATTTGGCTTAAATATTACTTTAAACAAAAAAGAATTATTAGTTTATTTTCTATTAACTGTGCTTATAAGGCATCCCTTCTAGAAACAGAAAGGCTAGTCTCTCCTGATGAACAAATCAAGTTATTACAGGATTATATTAAAACTGCCCTCGCTTCACTCGAAAAAGAATAATTAAAAAAGTATTGATCAATAATGATATTCATTGAAAAGGAAGTTATAAGCAAATTCACGAGATTGGTTTCCATTCCATGATTTACATTCTCAATCTATTACAAATAGAATAAGCAAGCAATGACTGGAATTTTCTAATCCTGAGTTTTGTTTTCTTATCAATAATAAATGATTGGCCTCATTCTCCCTTTTTTTCAGCAACTGGTAATCGAAAAACGAACTTTGCGCCTTGGGGTTTAACATTCTCTATCCAGATCTTACTTTTATAGGATTGGAGTATCTCTAAACTGATCGAAAGGCCCAATCCACTGCCAACTTTGCCTTGTGGACCAATACTGACAAATGGTTTGAAAATTTCGTCTTTTAGACCATTGGGTACCCCAGGGCCATGATCACTGATACTAAATATCCAAGATAGATTTTCTTTATTCACTGATATCTCAATTACATCATTTGGAGGGCTCCATTTGATAGCATTATCTAAGATATTGCTAAAAACACTGCGAAGACGTAGATCTGCTAATGTGAAAATCTTCGGATCTGTTGGCCAATCTATATTGAGCTCCAAATTTTTGTTTTTAATAGCAGATTTAAAACTCGCTATTACATCCTGAATTATTTCCTTTACATCTATTACTGTTAAGTCTTTTACTTCTTCGAAAGCTCCCATTGTCTTAAGGTAGCTTCGTACATCAGTCATTATTTCTTGCATTATGAGTGTTTTAGCACTAATCCCATCCAGAGATTCTTCTACTTCAGCAAAATTCTGAATGTGACTTAGTTCCTTTCTTAATACATCTGTAAACCCTTGAATGACCATTAACTGATTTTTCAAATCATGAGAGATGACACTTAATAATGAGTTCTTGAAATCTATGCTTTTTCTGAGTAAGAGCTCAATTTCTTTCTCTAATGTGATATCTTGAACGAGGTAAATAAAGCCAAGAAGATTATCTTTGTCTCTAAGTGCTTTGATGGTTATTCTATAGAATTGACCTTGGGGTTGTAGGGGATATAGAAGTTCCATCTCAAAGTCCAAGGTGTCATCACGTATTTCTAGTAACGAGTTCTCTATTTGGCTTATTCTTTCGTGATAAGGCTTTAGTCTTTCCTGTTCACTAAGGATGACGAAAAGATTACGTCCGATAATATCTGGACATTCTTCTTCGAATATGTACTCACAGGCTGATTGATTAATATCAACGATTAAATTATCTTTAGTAGTCGCTATTATACCAATATCTGCGAGATTTTTGATTATGAATTGATAAGCAAAAGGTACTATATCAAGAAATTCGACCTCAAACAATGCATAGAAGAACAAAATATAACAAATGACGAATGCCACTGGTGTTAGGTCAATAAAGGTAAGAGGAGGAATTTTGAAGATCCGTATAATATTTCCTAAAATGGGAAAGGTCGAGCCAATTATTACGATTAAAATTTGCTTCTGATAAAGATTACTCCCACTAACCTCAAAATATGTCTGTATAAGTAAAAAGAATCCAATAGCCAATAAGAGATATGAATAGATGGTATGACTATAAAAAATTGGTCCATAAACCAGATCCAGCGTATTAAATGGAGTTTCTGTATTTAGGGTAACGGATTCATAAAATTGTCCGTGATATTCGTTTGTTACTAGTAATAACCAATGAATGACAGGTGGAAAGAATAACAATCCCATTATCGGTTTAGAAGCAGTCTCAGCTCGATTTGTAAAGACCAAAATGAAAAGAAGAAAGAGGGGACAAATTGTAGCTATTCCAAGATATTCAATTCTGATCCAGAATAATTTTGTGGCTTTATCGACTGCGAGTATATCCAATGTATAACCCAGAGACCAGATCACAATACTCCCAATTAGTGCCATGAAATGAAGTACTAGTCGTGATTTTGGACGGAAAATAAGCGGATAAAGGAACATAAAGAACGCGAGGACAGTTAGCGCACCCATTATGACCGCAAATGTTGTAAACTCATAGGTCATTCCAGATGTCTCCTTTTGAATATCCTGAGAGCAAAGAATTTAATATTTTAAAATAATGTTAAATTACATCAAATGTATATAATATTCATCACAACAGAAAAATTAGATCTTTATAACATTGCGGGATTGAAGTAGGTTTCAGCCATTTTTGGAATCTCAAAGCAAAAGATAATGCCCTATGGTTTAGCATCTTCGATTCATATTCGTTCTAAAAAGAATTAAATGGCTTGAAAAGCTATGCTAAGCCCTAATTCTATCCCTTTATGCTCACTAAATGCAACAAATGGTTTAAAAACTTTTTTTTCAGATATTTCATAAATTAACTTAAGAATTTCTATTTTTAACTCAAATCCTTTATCCTAGCAAATTAATGAGATTATCTGGGGTTTTTTGAGTCTACATAACTTGTTGGTGGTCTTTAATTGCTTTCAAAATTCTATCTGGAGTATAGGGAGGTTCAGTAATACGAATACCAATAGCATCATAAATTGCATTCGAAAGACAGGGCATAGGACCACTGATATTTGGTTCTCCAATTGATTTTGCGCCAAATGGCCCTGTCGGCTCATAAGTTTTTACAATAATTGTTTCTATTTCTGGTAGGTCAGTAGTTGTCATTATTTTATAATTCCCAAATGAAGGATTCAGCATTCTTCCTTGGGCATTAAAATAATAATGTTCGCTTAATGCATATCCTAATCCGTTTACTAATGCTCCCTCTGTTTGGCCAATAACTAATTTAGGATTAATTGGGGTTCCACAGTCCACTGCTGCAACATATTTCAAAACTCTAACTTTTCCAGTCTCGATGTCAACCTCAATTTCGGCGAAATGGGCACAAAATGGGGGAGGTGATTTTTTAGATAATTCTGATGCAACAGCACCAATTTGCTGCTGATTTTCTGTATATAGAGCCTTAGTACCTATTTCAGCAAAACTCATTGATTTTTTGGTTTTTAGATGGAATACAGTTTTACCAACTAGTTCAAGTTCGTTAACTGGAAGATCCATTTGTTCCGCTGCATAATCGAGAAGCTGTTTCTTTATCTTTTCAGCTAAGTTTTTCACCGCCATTCCAGAGAGATAGGTTGTAGATGAAGCATAAGCTCCTTTATCAAAAGGAGTAATGTCTGTATCTGAAGATAGTACAACAATGTCGGACTCAATGTCGAGGTTTAACACTTCAGCAAAGATCTGAGCCAAAACTGTATCACTCCCAGTTCCTATATCAGTTGCACCAACTAGGAGATTAAATGATCCGTCATCATTCATTTTGGCATAGGCAGCTGCCATGTCTATATGCGGAATTGATGAACCCTGCATGATGCAAGCGAGTCCAAATCCTCTCTTTTTGGTTTCAGTGTTAAATTTTTCCTTATGATCTTCACGAGACCACCACCCTATAGCATTTGCACCCTGTTTAATGCAATCTGAGAGCCCACACGAATCTATTGTCTGTTCTACTCCTTCTGTACCTTCTCCAAGAACCTTGAAAATAGGAGAAGTCTCACCAGGTTTAATGTGATTTTTTAACCTAAATTCTGCTGGATCCATCCCAATTTGGATTGCTAATTCGTCCATCACAATTTCCATTGCCAAAGCAGCTTGAGTACCGCCATATCCTCGATATGCTCCAGCTATGGGGAGGTTTGTGTAAACAGTATCGCCAATAAATCGGATATTGTCACAATGGTACAATGGTAAGGTTTTACTGCCAGTATTACTTAAAACTGTTAATCCATGAGTTCCATAGGCTCCAGTATTGCTAGTTACTCTCATATCCATAGCAGTGATTGAACCATCTTTCTTGACACCAGCTTTTAATCTCGTGGTCATTGGATGGCGTGTCCGTGCTGAAATGAATTCCTCTCTTCGTGAATATTCCAACTTAACTGGTCTCTTTAATTGGAGCGTAAAGGAGGCAGCAATTAAATCTGTAACTATTTCCTGTTTTGAGCCGAAACCTCCACCAATACGGGGTTTAATAACCCGAACTTTTGCAATTGGAAGATCTAAAACCTGAGCAATAATTCTTCTAGCATGGTAAGGAACTTGGGTAGCAGATCGGACAACTAATCTGTCATTTTCGTCAAAATAAGCAATGGAAACATGAGGTTCTAATGGGCAGTGCTGCGCATAGTGGTTACGTACGATCTTTTCAACAAGAATATCAGCATCTTTGAAACCCTGATCGATGTCTCCTACTAACGCGTCAATATGAGCTACATGGTTATTTTTACTATCATAAAACACTGGAATGAGATATCCTGCTTCTTCTTCATCATGAATGATGATTGGATTGCCAAGGGCCTCGTCCCAGTTAAAAATTGGTTCTAGAACTTTATATTCTACCTTAATTAGCTGTATAGCTTTCTCAGCGATTTGAATGGATTCTGCAGCCACCGCAGCGACACTATCTCCAACAAATTTTACTTTTTTGTTGAACATTCGTGTATCATACACAGATGGTTCAGGGTACCCCTGGCCAGCGGTTGTATGAAGGACTTGCGACGCATTTTTATAGGTGAGAACTCCTAATACACCTGGGACTTTTTCTGCTTCAGTTGTATCTATGGTGATGATCTCAGCATGGGCATGGGGGCTAAACAACATCTTAACGTAAACCATATCTTTAAAGGATTTATCATCAGTAAAAAGAGGTTTCCCTAATGCTAAGCTTAATGAGTCTATTTTAGCAACACTCTTACCAACAACTTTTCCTTCAAACACTTTTTGGGTCATTATTTTTCACCTCTCATCATTGCTGCTGCAGAAAGTATAGCTTTGATTTGTCCAGAGTAACCCGTACATCTGCACAGATTACCATCCATTGCTTGTTTAACTTCCTCTTTTGTAGGTGATTGATTGTTATCTAGTAACGCTTTTGCTGACAGGATTATACCAGGAATGCAAAAGCCACATTGAATAGCTCCTTCCTCTACAAATGCTTGTTGAAGTGGGTGTGGTTGATCACGAGTTCCAATGCCTTCGACTGTGACGATAGAACCTTTGTGAGCTTGCGCCGCTAAGAGAATACAGGACTTCACTGCTCTTCCATTCAGAATGATTGTACAAGTGCCACAGGTACCTTCAGAGCATCCACGCTTCACACTCTTATATCCCTCCCTTCGGAGAACATCAATTAAAAGATCATAAGGCTCAATCGTCAGAACTTTTTGCTGACCATTAATTATTACTTCAATCTCTAGTGCCATTATTTTCCCTCCTCTTTCATTTCATTTAGCATCCGTTTGAAAAGAATCCCTAATAGATGTTCTCGGTATTCTTTTGAGGATCTATAATCAGAAACAACATTCACTGATGTTCGTAGTGTTTGAATGACTTCATTTATGTTTAATTTGGAAAGCTCTTTCCCTTCAAGTAATTTTTCAACTTCACTCACTCGTGTTACCTTGGTTATTCGGGATACTGCAATATGGGGATCAACAATGGATCCTCCCTCATTCTTGGCCCCAAAAGCCATTGTTAACCATGAATAATCCACTGTTGTTAAAGCAAACTTCTCATATCGGTAGAACCAATCGCTTTGCACAGGAAAAACAACTTCTTTGATGATCTCACCTGTTTTTACCTTAGCGTTCTTAAAATACTTTGTAGCCGATATTGTTTGTTCTAGTCCCTCTTTATCTACTATAATAATTTCTGCATCTATTACAAGTAATACAACGGGTAATCCTGCCCAAGGATAATATCTCGCGATATTTCCTCCAAGGGTTATGATATTCCGAAGGGGAGTATCAGCAATCAATTGACAGGCTTTAGTCAATATTCCATTACCAATTTTTCTCACAATAGACGATTCAATCATCTCAGTAACCGTGGTTGTACTCCCTATCCGTACCTGATGATCCTCCTTTTTAATATAATTCAGTCCTATTCGAGTTATGTCAACTAATCTTTTGAAGGACTGATTTTTCGATACTGTTATGTGAGTTCCCCCCGCTATTATTTCAGTAGATTCATCGAGAAAAGAGAGTGCCTCCTCGATACTATTAGGATAAATAAATTCTTGTAATTGCTTCATATCATTGCAGACCTCCACCTAAGGGGAAGGTTATCCATATGTAATCTCCATCTTTAAGCTGATAATCCGTTGGAACTCTTGAACCATTAACGATTGGGATTAAATGCTCTAATTCCTTTTTCAAGAAGCCTACCTGTAAAAGGAGTTCTTTAAGGGTTAAGTCTTGTGTGAGCTCAGCAAGCTTATTCTTTCTTTTTTTATTTGGAAAAGGATTCCGAACAGCAGCCATCAATTCTATGGTTACTGAGATCATATCTATCTTTCCGAAGGGTATTTTAGGGAGAAAGTCACGTTATTAAAAAGAATTATGATTAATGTCTTTAGTTATATTAAATTCTTTTCTTTTGTCTTTAAAATAGATTTTAGTTTAATTAAATCTTCATATTTATCCACGTCTTGAAGAATCTCTGGTGATTCAGTAGGGACAAAAACAATATCTTCTGAAAAACGAGTAATGATTTCTTTCATCCCCCGTTTTTCTTCTGAAATCTTCCTAACATGGCTAAAAAGCTCTGAACTAATTAGAATGGGGTGACCCTTCTGATTCTGATAGATAGGGATGATTAAACGAGGGTTATGGTTATAATAATAGGCGATAAGTTGGTTAAAGACTTTGGAAGGTATGAAAGGAATATCAGCTGGAGTTATTATGATTGCATGACTGTCTAAAACCTCTTCCACTCCCTGACGGACAGAGGATGACATACCACCTATTCTGTAATCTGGATTAACAACTGTTTGTAGAGATGCATCGTTTAACCTTAAAACCATTTTACTTACTAAATCTGCTTCATGACCTAATACTACTATTGTACGATCAACTTTCGAGGCTATTATAGACTTCAAAAGAAATTCTATAACTGTGACGTTTGGCTTGATCTCAAACAGTAATTTATTTCCATCGAATCGTTTGGACTCACCAGCAGCTAGCACAATACAGGTAATCATGATCGAGAAATCTCCAGGCTTTCCATTTCTCTAAATTAAAAAAATTTCTTTTTCATTCTGATCAAATGCTTTGGAATAGCTAATTAATCTTATTGTTACCTATTCATCTTTTGGTGCAAAAGCAAGTGTAAGAATTTCAGTAATGCTTTCCCATTCTTCATCAATTTTTTCCCAGGTTCGGAGTTCTTGGAATAACCGTCTACGAAAAGGAATGATCATTTGAGTCATTAATGAAAGCTTTTCGTGAGTAGGATGCTTTAAGATCTCCCTTTCAATATTCTTAAGCGATTCTTTCTCCCAATTTGGATAATATTTTCCAAATTGCTCACCTAAAAATAGACCTAGTTCTAATCCCGTTAGAATCCCAGAACCTCCAGAAGGGGTGACATGTCCTGCGGCTTCACCGATAATAAAACAGTTGTTTGCATAGATCTTAGAAACTGGTCCACCCATGGGTATTGTTGATTGGATTGTTTCATAGAATCTCGATGTTTGGATTTTTTCTTTAATTATAGGACTCTGTAATACCTCTTCCCAAATTTCCCAATAATTTGGTAGTGGGTCACTAGAGACTTCTGGAAAAATAATAAATCCAAATTCAGCATTTTGGTGTTCGTGAGGAAAAATAAAACTTGTACCTCCTACATTTAAATTTGTATCGGAGAAAAAGAGAAATTCCATATCATTCTCATTATATTCACCAAAAAAATGCCCTCTAATAATCGGACAAAGAGGACCTGGTTGAGGTAAATGCTGAAGTTCTGCTGTTAAACTATTCGCCCCTTCTGCTCCAACCACTACTCGTGAGGTTAGAATTTCTGATGTATTTTTTAACACATCTTCTATAACTACTTGTAGTCGTCCATTAGCTAATGTGACAAGGTTGGTTGCTTTGGTGTTTACTCGAAGACACACGTTTTCCGTTACTGTTTGTTTAGCAAGTTCAGTTAGAAAAAGACGGAAATCAATCCATACTCTGTTAATCTTATCTTCTAAGCGGAAGGTTTTTTTTCCTGAAGGAGAGTAATAATTTCTACCAAATGACTTAATTTCACTAACAAATGCCATAGTAGGGAGCTTTTTAGGGAAAATCTTCGTTAATAATTTAGGACGATAGTGAATGGATTGGCCTTTTAATTGTTGACCGATTGTTGACTGTTGTTCTATAACTAATACTTTTTCTACACCACTTCGTTTAGCTCCTAATGCTGTTGCCAAACCAGCAGGTCCAGCACCAATTATAATTACATCATAGTCATTCTTCATTTGTAACCCCTCTAAAAATAATGATTACGTTTAAACTCATCGATAAGTTCCATTGAACTTATACCTAACCTTATGTTATTTTCTAAAATAATGCGACCTTTGTTTTCATTCTCTATAAAAACACCTCAAGAGCTAGTAGTGGTGGTCAAAGTATTTATAATAAATTTTTCTTGAAAATTCTTCGTATTAAATCAAGAGGTTGGATTTTCTTGTCTGTTGTGTAAAAATTTTTATTAATTTATTGATTTTTTGAAGTACAAAACATTATTTAAACAAGCATGAAATATTAACATCGTTAAAGATTTTTTCCTTGTTGGAAGGATATATATGCCAACTAATGACATAGAAATGAAACCCGCCGCTATTAGTGGTCATTCAATCGAGTTAGAGGAGCTAGTCATCAATTTGGATACTAATCTTGAAAAAGGATTATCTCAAGAGGAAGCTGAGAAGAGGCTTGAGAACTTTGGGCTCAATATAATCCCCAAACCAAAACAGAGCTTCTGGCAAGTATATTTAGCTCCGTTATTGAACACTTTAATTGTTATTTATTTGATTATGACGGCTTTTATTCTTTTTCTAGCGTTAATATATCTGTTAATCAATCCTAAAGATACTTCTATCTGGATCACAGCAGCTCAATGGATATTGATTGTTGGTGTGAATTTCTTAATTGCTATTATTCAACAAGCAAGAGCTCAGAAAAAGATTGAAGCTCTCCACAAAATGGCTGCCCCAGAAGCCAGGGTAATTAGGGGGGGAACGGAGTCTGAAATTCCTACTGAACAAGTGGTTCCTGGAGATCTAATAAAAATCGCTCAGGGGGATAAGATTCCTGCTGATTCTCGTGTTATTAAATCTAGTTCTTTACGTGTAAATGAATCATCATTAACAGGTGAAAGTGTTCCTACTACTAAAGTAGAAACTGGTGAAACAGCTTATCCTGAAGATACACCTATTGGTGATCGAAAAAATATGTTATTTAATGGAACTTTTGCGACAATGGGTTCAGGCTTAGCATTAGTTGTTAATACTGGAGGAAATACAGAATTTGGAAAAATAAGTCTTGAATTGGAGCAATTAAACACAGGAGACATTCCAATCCGTCAGAAAGTGAATGTCATTGGAAATTATTTGGCATTTGGTATGTTGATTGTTTTTAGTATGCTGATTATCTATCAAGGAGCTGTGATTCTTGACCGATTGGAAGAAGGAGAACTCAGCTTTGCCGAACCAATTATATTAATTGGGGAGATTATTTTCTCCCTCAGCAATATTATCATCAAAGCCATGAGCGTTGTCCCCATCAATATCCCTCTATTAACTACAATTATTTTGATTACTGGTGTTTTAGCTATGGCTAAGCATCGGGTAATCATTCGAAATCTGGCCTCTATAGAAAGTTTGGGAAGAATCAGTGTACTCTGTTCTGATAAGACAGGAACTATCACTGCTGGTCAGATGACAGTGAAAAGGATTTGGGATGCATCAACAGGTAAGCATTACTTTGTTACTGGTTTAGGGTATTCTCCAGAGGGTAAGATAGTTGAATTAAAAGAAGATGATGATAAGATAATTGAAAAGGATGCTAAAACTTATTCCGAGCAAACTGTTGAATTAAACTCATCTTTAGGTATGTTGATAACATCTGGCATGTTAAATAATGACTCTGAAATTCTTGAGGAATTTGTTGAAGCAACAGGTCAATATGTATATAATGGGACTGGAAGTCCAACCGAGTCGGCCCTTTTAGCGTTATTCAATAAAACAAGGATGGAAAAAAGTAAGATTAAAGAAGAATTTGAGCTTTTAAGAGAATATCCTTTTGACTCCTCCTTAAAACGGATGAGTAAAGTCTTCAATACCAAGAACGAGATCTTTGTGTTCTGTAAGGGAGCTACTGAGGTTCTTTTACCGAAATGTACTTACATTGGATTTGGAAAGAATAGAGAAAAATTGACAAAAGATCATAAGAATATAATAATGGATTATATGGAAAAATTTGCCGGCCAAGGTTATAGAATATTATCTTTTGCATATAGAAACATAGATAAACTTCCAACGAAAGGAGATGAGGAGCGAGATGAAGTAGAAGTCGATCTATCTTACCTCGGTTTTGTTACAGTACTAGATCCTCCTCGTGATCGTGTTGATGAATCAGTAAATGAAACTTTGCAAGCAGGAATCATTCCAATTATGATCACAGGCGATTCACCTCTAACTGCCTCCTCCATTGCTAATAATATTGGAATGGTATACTTGGAAGAACACCAAACACATGAGGGGAAAATGGCATCACAATTAGCGGATAGAGATTTCACAAACACTCGGGTTTTTGCACGGGTGGCACCTCAAGACAAACAGATCATTGTTGCACGGTATCAACAGCAACAGCGAGTTGTCGCTATGACAGGTGATGGAGTCAACGATGCACTCGCTCTTAGTATGGCAGATGCGGGGATAGCTATGGGAATTGCTGGTACAGAAGTAAGTAAACAAGCTGCAGATCTTGTCATTGCCGATGATTCGTTTAATTCCATTGTAACAGGAATTAGAGAGGGACGTGCACTTTTTCAAAGGATTCGTGTTGTCATCTTTTTCTATATATGTGCTAATCTGGCTGAAGCTGGTTGTTATATTGGTTCCTCCTTCATTTCAGGATTTATCCCAGGTTTTGAATTAATGGATCATCTCCAACGAGCCTATATTTTTGGTATTGCACACTCTTTTCCTCCTCTGGCACTGATCATTGATGGTATTCCCAAGGATATCATGGATAGAAAACCAATAGATACTGCTGGAATATTCAACAAGAGATTAGCTCTAACATTGTTACTAACTTCGATCAGTCTGGCTACTATTATTTATATTATTTATTTTGCAACATATTTTGGATTTGTTCCTATAAACGACTTTAATCAACAATTCTATATACCAATTTTTCAGAATGAAGCTAAATCTCCCAATCTAAAACCCCAAAGTTGGAATCATGCCAAAGCACGGACTTATATGCATACTATCTTGTATATTGCAATCCCCCTGATTATTCTGTCTATTAGACGGATAGATAAATCATTAATAATGGCTATCAGAGAAGATTCTTATTGGTATACTTATGTACTTGCGTTCTCAATCTTACCTTTACATCTAATCTTAATGTACATCAAAGAAATTCAGGAGTTAGTTGCTAGATTTGGAATTTATGTGGATATTATTGGTCTTGATTTTGGAGATTGGATCTTATGTATCATTGCTGCACTCATTCCACTTTTTATACTTGAAACAACAAAATGGATTAATAGATTGAGAGGACAATATTATTAACTTTGTTTAATGTATAAATTTATCAAAGAGACTTCTTTCTCTATTATAAGATTCTGGAGACGATGATTAGTAAACTATATCGTATTATAGCTTAATTCCAGCTTTAGAATTCTCTTTTCGCCATAATCTCCTATAGTAACATCCCCCAGTTCTTTTTCTGATAGGAACTTTATTGATGTCAAAAATCCAATTTCTTTCGATTTCACGTGCTTCTTCAAAAGCTTTCTTCGATAATTGAGTTAAATTATCTTTATGCTGATCGAATGGTTGGGAGGCTAGTCGAGATTTTGTTTCAGCAACTTTTGCAATCCATTTCTTCTCATAATGTTCGATGTCAGGATGAATTATTCGAATTCTTGTTTGATAATCTTCAAGAATCGCACGATGAACCCTTTCATGTTGCCACCACAAACTTTCTTGATCAAAATTATTTGTTGGCCTTGGACCAATATCAGGAAGTCCTGCTTTGATGAAAACAGGCTTAAAAAGGGAAGTACAAGGAGCAGCTGTTCCAGTAACCCAATGTGTTTGAAGATCTGGGTGTAGATGTGATACTAAAGATCCTGTTGTTTGACTTATAACAAAAATTGGCCTGCAATGAATGCAAATATCATTGAATGAGCTTTTCGATGGATTCCACTTATCAATCTTTTTAGGATCTTTGATGTTATGATCTCGGAGTATAGCCATCATGAACGCTGTATCTATGCTCCCTTTTTTTTCAAGAAGCTTTTGAGTTGTGAATTTATGTCTCTTAAGTCCTTTTCCTCCCCAAGTTCTTATATCAGTTATTCTCGCGGTAAATGCTCTTGCAAAATGGAAATCTTTTCGTTTACTATACCCCTTTTTCACAGCGTAATTGATGGCCTCAGGGTGGATACGATCGAATTTCTTTCCGATAGTGAGCGCGTTCGAAATAGTCCTAATATCCTCAACTTTCTCAACACACCAGAATCGGTCTGCAGTCTCTAATACCCATGCTTCTTTAAGATCTGTAATAAGCCATGAATTATGATAACCCCCTTCAGAATAACCTGGACATGTATGATTCCCCCCTTGACCATATTTTTCTAATAAATTTATGATTACATCAACTGCTTGGGCAGCAGTTTCAGCTCTCTCTAGGGCCAAACGAATGAAATCCATCCCGAGTAATCCTTTATCTCGTTCTGGTTCTTTAGTAAACACTGCTTCATTTCCGATGGTTACCCCATACTCATTTGCGCCCATTTCACATCCATATAACCAGTAAGGGGAGGAGAGGAGGAGAGCAAAGGTCTCTTCAACTTGAGGGATATCCAAATTTGTAGTTTTCACAACCTCTCGGTCAGGATCATGTGTTTGACGAGGATAAAATTGAAGATAATGGCTTTCATTCACCACTCTATCGGAATTTTTTGCCAGAAGTACACTTCCATCAGCAGTACTGTTTTTTAATGCCACTAAGGTGTCACACAACATATCTCACCAGAATTTCATATGATTATTAAGAAAAAAGTCATTTAGTTAATTAAGGTATCTCCTAACATAAAGTATTAGAAAGAATTATCTAATTCTAAGTGATAGAGTCAACATTTTTATCAAAATTAATATTCTTTTTTTCTGAGATGAATTGGAGATATAGAAGTATAATTAGAACGAAATTAAACGTTATAATGCTTGTTATTTTATGTTGTCCCTCAAATTAAGATATGAGCTAATTATAATAGAGAAAATAGCAATTGAGATAATTAGAATGTTTCTAACAGCCAATCTATTTGCAATAACATGTATCACTACCTGTAAATAATTATTGGGAATAAAAAGATAAATGTTGAATAAAAATACTGTTTTTACTGTAAAACCTTTCTATATTGGTGTTTAGAATGGAAAATTACTTGAAGGAATCTATTGCATTACTTTCAGAGCTAATTCAGAACAAATGCGTTAACCCTCCGGGTAATGAAATTAAATCGATTCAGTCCATTCAAAGATTCTTACAGGAGCATGATATTGAGTGTCAGGTATTTGAATCCGCTCCAAACAGGGGGAATCTTGTTGCACGAATTCCTGGAACGAAGAATGGGCCTAAACTGATGTTTGGCCCCGCTCATGTGGATGTGGTTCCTGTAGAGAATCCTGATGAATGGGAAGTTGACCCTTTCTCTGGGACTGTGAAGGATGGATTTGTATGGGGCCGCGGGGCTCTAGATATGCTTTATATTGTTGTAACTCAAGTACAAGCCTTTATCCAACTCCAAAAAGAGAATTTTCAACCTAAGGGGGACTTAATATTACTAATAGTAAGTGATGAAGAAGCAGGAGGGAGATATGGTGCCGAATGGATGCTAGAAAATCACCCTGAACAGATAAAAACCGATTACCTCGTTACAGAAGCAGGAGGTCTTTCCATTGCACCAGGGAAATTGGTATTTATGATTGGTGAAAAGGGAGGTGCATGGAAACGAATATCCTTCAAGGGAACACCTGGCCATGGTTCAATGCCATTTGATTCAGACAATGCTGCTCATAAAGCTGCTCAAGCAATAATAAAGTTGCGGGATTATTGCGATTCAAAAATACCTTTAACGACTGAATATCTGAATTACTTAGCCAAAGGCTTGGAATTAGGTTTTATTCAACGTATTATGCTTATAAATAAAAGATTACTACCATTTACTCTCAATAATTTAAAAAAAAGAGATCTCCAAATGGCTAAAGTAGTTCATGGCTTAACTAGAATGACCTTATCCCCAAATATTGTCCAAGGAGGAACCAAAGTTAATGTGATTCCTGCAACTGCTTATATTGATGTAGATATTCGAACATTACCAGGACAAGACGATGAATATGTTGTAACACATCTAAAAAAAGCACTAGGAGTTTTAGCTAAAGAAGCAACGATTGAAGCTTTATCAGCTGAAGAAGGAGGCTTTACTTCTTATGGAAATGCAAGTCCTGCTTCTTCAGAGTTTGTCTCTGCTATGGAAAAAGCTGTTCAACAAGAACTGCCTGATAGTACTCTAGTTCCATTCATCATGCCTGCTGTTTCTGATTGTAGGTTCTTCCGTGAACGAGGAGTGGAAGCATATGGTTTCTCCCTGTTTGATCCAGAAACTCCAATGAGTCATCTAGCAAGTCTCGCACATGGGACTGATGAGCGAATAAGCATTAAAACAATTGAGTTGTCCCAAAAAGTATATTATAATCTTGCTAAGTTTTTCTTGATACAATAGATTTCTTTTTAGTACTGTTTTTTTTGACAGCGCGATGTTCTCTCTACTACACCAATAGGAGACAGAAAAAGTCGCATATTTTCTACTGTAAATGTATATTATAGACCCACCAAGTAAAGAAAGGAATAAAAAGGTCATTCCTTAGGATTTATTGGGATTGAAACCTATTCTTGACATTTCCTATAGGCAGTTATCGTTATTTGAAAAACAAAGATAATATGATTCATTCCATTTAGAGCTATTTGAGTCTAGTTTGTGAAAAAAGGGCTTTATTTCAACTTAATTTCTTTGAGGTAATGTTCTCAAATGGGGATATTTCGTTAATAATAAGGATTATTTACAATCATTTAAGAGTCCAGACCGTGAATGTCATTCCGATAGGAAATCTTTAAGAATTTTCTCATTCTTTTGTTATTATTATAGGAGAAACCTCATGAAAAAACTGAAATGTGTTTTCATTGATTTGGTTGATGATCGAAGGAGGAGGAGGACATTAGAAGAAGAGGAGAATTTACCTCCTTATTCTACTTTTGAGGAGTATCCATTTAATAATCACATTCGTAGCCGAGTAAAAGAAATTTTTGGATGGACAACGGATTTAATGAAAGGTACTTCTTTTGGTGAATTTGAGATTAGTATTCATGTCATTTCATTAGACTATCTCCAACGACATGGAATAACTCAGCACTTTTATTCACCACATGGGCCTAAATATGATGATAAATACTCTTACCTACATGGTATGAATTTACTTACCTTTGAGGGTTATAATAGAAGCCATTTGATATACTCAATAAAGAGGATTAGCCATATTTTTCAAGAAAAACTAATCACAGCCAAAAAGAAACGATTCCCATCCATTAAGAAAGAGGATATAAAGGATTCCTACATTGTGCCAGTTGATTGCCCCAGAATCGGAATTTTGACCCCAACTGTAAATTTAAATACACCATGGGTTCAAGACTTAAATGACCTCTCTGAATTCACTATTATTTCCGATGATATTCGAGATTTGGTACCAGATATATTTCCTGATAATTTTGTAGATTACTCGTTATCCAGAAATTATAAATATAAACTGGATGATTATCATCACATCTTTAATTTAATCCTTGAAACTATATAGTTCAGATGACTTCAATGAATGAACACGAATTGAACGAAGGATATGTATGCAATATCAAAGCTTAAAAAATGAACTCTTAGAGCTAATTGATCAAGAAAAATTTGAAGCAGCTCTAAATATCATTGACAAACAACTTAACCAAGATAAATTCTCAAAATTTCAGGTTCCTATAGAAACTTACATCGCCATTTGGAAGGAGAAATGGCAATTCCTTTTTCTTAAGTGCAAAATATATGAAATGAGAGGTAAATTTACCCAAGCTCTCACTCTAATTGATGAAATATTAGAGGAAAGTAAAGAATTGCAAAACTTAACATCTGAAGTCCAATTAACTGGATTGGTTGCTAAGACAATTCCATTATTCTTTCTTGGACGGATCGATGAAAATTCTCAGATAATTAAAGGAGCAACGCAACTATTAGGTAGGATAAAACAGATATCACAAGTAGACAAAAAAAGATACAATGCATTAATCTCACTTTCAAGGGGATTAAATCTGCTGTATACGAGTAACTATAAGCAAGGTTTAGCAAATCTTCAAAATGGTCTGGATACTTTACAGCAATTAAACACCGACAACTGGTTAGTTGGTTTGGGATTGTTATTTAAGGGAATGTATTATTCTGAGATGGGAGAGTATAAGCAAGCTCTTGATCTATTGAAATTAAGCGCCGAATTTAATCAACAAAGAGGTTTTAGTCATAATTATAACTTAAATTTAGGACACATTGCTAATTCATACTGCGAGAAAGGCGACTTAATCAATGCTGAGAAGTATGGCCTTAGAGCTAATACTTTGGCCAAAGAACGAGACAACGTGTTTGTATTGGGATACACCCAACGTACTCTTGGTAGGATATTTTTAACAATGGGAGACTTTATCAAAGCAGAAGAAATGTTCCGCGCAGCATGGAAAAACTGGGAATCAAGTGAGACACTCCATGTTTATTTTCCGATTTCATGGCTGGGTTTAGTTCATCGAATGAGGGGGGAACAAGATTTAGCTATCAAATATTTTCTTTTTGGATTAGAGAAAATCCAAGAAATAGGGTATAAGAATGCAGAGGGGTGGGCGTTAGATTTTCTAGGAGAGTTGCACTGGGAGAAAGGGGATTTTCAAGAAGCATTAACCTATTTGAATGAAGCTCTGAAGGTTAGAGAAGAGCTAGGGAATAAAATTGATATAACCAGATCTTTATTTAACCTATTTTTAGTAAATTTAGAACTGAAGAATTCAGAAAAAGCCAAAGAACAGTTGCAGACTCTGAAACATCTTAATATTGAAATTCACAACCCAATTATTAAAATTCGGACTCAACTAGCTGAAGCTCTCATATTAATGCAAAGCAGAAAACTCATCGAAAAAGGACACGCCCAAAATATACTGCTTGAGCTGATCTCATTAACGAATGTTGAGGGAAGAATTAAAATTCTTGCCTTATTAAATCTATTTGACATTCTCATCATAGAGTGGAAAGCTTCAGAGGAGGAAGAATCTCTCGAAGAAATCT
>JAHQWW010000050.1 GCA_029856365.1 Candidatus Hodarchaeota archaeon | reverse complement strand
AAATACCAAATTTACTCATCCTCATCAACCTTCAATAAGAATTTATGAACAAATATCGTTGGTTAAGGAAAATAATTAAGTCAAAATGACGTCATAAAATATAATTTATTACATTAGAAAGTTCAGACTTATTTGAAGGTCATATTCCACTTGATTATGCTATTGACCAAGTGAAAGAATTCCAGTATATTAATAACGTTTTTGAATTTAAGACATGACTCAGACATTAGGAGGAATCCCCATAATCAGGCTCTTGATGATCTCGCTGATCCCAATCATCCCCTTCATAATATGATTCTTCATCATCAGGTTGATCTGCTCTTCTAGAAACTTCTGTAATATCAGCATAACCGTAATCCTCCTCGCTCACCTTTCCTTCTTCTTTCATTTTTTTGTGACATTTCTTGCATGTAAAATCATCACTGTTAAGTGATTTATATAAATCTTGGATGCCAAACTCTTTCCCACAATACGAACATTTCTCTTTTCTCATTTCAGGATTCCCTCAATCTTTATTGCAATCAGTTTTCATTCGCAATTTAATATCTTATAATATATTAATCGACTCTACATTAGTACTTAAATTATTTAAAAACTATGTTAATGTTATTATTGGATTACTTCCTGTTAAGCCACCACAACAAACACAGGCTAAGTCCACTACTTTTAAACAACAAAAATCTCATATGTGGTTATTCACGACCACTATATGATCGAGCATGACAAAAGATGATGCAAAACCCGCGAAGTTTATTTCGGAAGTAATTTCACGGCCTTGGCTTTTTCTGACTTGGGTATGGTGATCGTTAGCACACCGTCTTCCAGCTTGACCTTGGCCTTGGAAGCCACTAAATATCTAGGGAAATTAATAGTTCTACATAGAATGTCACTTAACTAAAGATAAATGCCATTTAGACTATATAAAGCGAATGTAAAGCTTTTCATGTGTTAAACGTTGGTTACTGCACATCTGCTATATAGATTATTTTTTCTGGACCTCTGATACAAACATTGGCTAATTTTAATAATTCTGTTCCAATAATTGTTTCAAATCCCTCATCTTTAGGAGCAAAGCCTTCAGTAAGTAACCATCGGTCAAAAATTTTGACACGAACAAGAAATACATCACAAGGAATCTCAATATTACCAGAACCAAGTAAATCTTGTCGGTCTGGGTCACCTATAACGAATAACAAATCTCGAATGTCTCTTGATAGAAGTAATCCCTTTTCATATCCTGTGTCTATTATTGCATCTGTAACTATCGACCGATTCATCCCCTTTCTATGAATTTTAAGAGACATTACAGGAATCATTATTCCCGATTCGATTTCTTTGAAACCATATTCATTTATAATTCTTAAATCGCATCTCACCATATCAAGTCCCATCTGGTATTTCCTCACTCCAAGAGATATTACGTTCTTTTAACTGCTTCTTATAGGGATAATGCCATTTTTTCCTTCCTTCATGTGGTACTTTTGTTACTTCAGATTTTAATAATAAACCATCTATTCTTGACATATAATCATTTTTTAATCTATATTTTCGGTGAGAGGCTTTCCCAACGCTTTCAATTATTCCGACTTCTTCACAAGCTCTTAAAAATCCTGATAGTCTATTACGGTCTAGTCCAGTAGCTATTTGAGTCATTTCTAAGATTGTACTTTCATGAACTTGCTCTAAATGTGAGATGATTTTTGCCAGAACTGACATTTTCTCTCAATTTAATTCATTAATTAATTCATTAATTAATGTTTCTATTATTGGGATCTATACCTAAAATTCATATTCAACTAACCCACCTTTTTTTTAACCTTCTTGTATCTCCTTCAAGTCTCCTCATAATATATCCCCATTCAGGTGTTGAATTGACGTCGTGGAATGCTATTATAGGTCAGAATCTTGAAGTACTAATAAGGAACATTGATATTTACGAAATTGAAGCCTATATTCTTCCTAATTCCAGTTGGATCAATGTTAATGTTTCAAAATTTGTTTTAGCACCTTCTCAAGAAATCAAAGTGCTGTTCTCTATTAGTGACTCCATTTATCCTGAAGTTAATGGATCAATAGAAATTTTTACAATCGTATGGGTAGATAGAACTTCCAGTATCCGTTATTTATCGGAACCTATTAGTATTCCTGTTTATGTACTGAATGGTAAAAACCTTAATGAAACTCAATCCCTTTTAAGTCAGCTTCTTACAGTAGGTCTTCTGTTTTCGATTATTATATCCTGTGTTATAGTTTATTTCCGAAGAGAAGATATTAGATTAACCATCCAAAATAAAATCAACTCTTTTACCAATAATCCAACTTCAAACAATCAAGTAATGACCACTCACTGGGAATCTGTCCAATCAAAATGGAGTCCTATTTTACCTGAACGAGAAATGGATATCCTTGAGCTCATGGAAGTATGAATCAACAGGCACTGGCAGATAAGCTAGGAGTATCAAAAGGAACAGTTTCTAGAATCATTTCCGCTTGGAGGCGAAAAAATTGCTTTTCCGAAAACGACGTGGTATGAGCAACTTGGTTAAGATTAATAAGGATCACTTGTAATGTATTTCCTTTATAAGGGAATTTGATCCGCTTTTCTTGATTGAACGATAATTTTGTATTACACGTTGGATAGGTTAATGTACCTCTATATGTTCATCTATGTACTCTCGTTTAACTTGAGTTATGTCTAAGAAATCTTGAAAAATGGGATTGTTATTTATAAAGGGGCATAACACGTGAGGATAAAAAGTTCATTTTTCATTTACTTATAAATTCTTATTTTCAAGCCATCTACTCGATTAAAATGGTCAACATTCGCAGTTAGAAGGGGGAGATCTTCTATAATTGCAATAGAGGCAATTGCTGTATCAGCGAATCCGATATCCATCCCATTATCAACTAAAGAAGCTCGTATTTTTCCATATTCTTTTGCATGTTCAATAGTAAATGGTAGCACAGTCAAAGATATTATAAGTTCTTCTAGGATCTTGGATCGTCTTTCTTGCCATTTTCTTCTATACTTCCCGTAATATAGTTCTGAAACAGTTATCGTGGTTGTAATAACAAACATTTCCTCTTTTATCAACTTAAAAGTTGTTTTTTTGGCAGGAGTTGTTCCTGCAAGAAAGTCTGAAAGATAATCGGTATCTGCGATGATTGGTCGGGTTAATTCCATGCTTGATGAGCTTCCTTCTTAAATTCTGATAGCTCTTGATCATCTAAGTCGTCTTTCAAAACTCCAAACATCTCTAGAAACTTTTCAATATTAGGCTTTGTAGTTAATCGTATTATTGTGTCACTAAAGGATTCCCCGTCCTTTTTCTCCTTTTTAAGAAGCTGATAAGCCTTGGGATTCAAACTTATTGTTTTATATGTCATTTACCCTCTAATATATTATTTCATCTATGAACCTTAAAATTTTATGCATTTATTTGAATCTCTAAGGGAAGAAATTCAAAACGTGTACAAGCGTTACAGCCTGCTTTTGTAGTTTCTTCTTTCTTTTCATCGATACCTGGTATCAGGAACCTTCTCGCTACGTACATAAGACCGGGAGGTGCCCCAGGTTACTATCTATTGGCACTAGTATTGTTCCCAATGATTTGGCTCAATCACTCCATTAATGCAGAATTGAATTCTGGTAAAAAGACTCAATAGTTCCGACAAAAAATTCGATATTAGTTACCTTTTTTTAGAATATCAAGAAATATTCTCTAGACACCCGGAGAGATTCTCGAGATAATCTTTTATTACAATGAACACCTTAAATTACGAGAAGGGAATTTCGTCGGATATTTAAAAGAAGGGAAAATATGAATCAATGTCAGATCTGTGGAAGGGATACCTTTCTTATCCAGTGCTCTCGCTGTCAAAGACACACGTGTGAGTTTTGTGTCACCTTAATTTCACAAAGAGGGTGGATTAGACGACAAGAATGTTTGTTTTGTGGAGCTAGATTCAAGGAGTTTTTTAGAAACCGGAGGGGAGAGAAAATTAAGTGTTTAAATTTGGCCTGTAAAGCTTGTTATCCACCTAAAGAATTGTTGATTACTTATAATATTATTGGAGGAACTTTGAGATACCTCAATTCCATCTCTATTATTACTATAAATATTATTATTATCAATGGTGTTATTATTAGAGGTTTCACGAAGTACAATTCCACCTCCATTGTTATTATAGATTGTATTTGTGAAAAGAAAGTTATTGTTACATTCGTATTGAAGTCGTATTCCATGATAGTTATTGCAAATGGTGTTTTCACAGATACTATTATTATTGGATCCAGTGGGCGGTGGAGAGAAATCAGTTCCAAGCCATATGCCATCATTATTATTAAAAAGTGTATTATTGATAACAGTATTATTATTTGATGAATCTATTATGGCAATTCCAGCATCACTATCATAAATAGTGTTATTCTCTAAAATGTTAAAATTTGATTGAGATTCCAGTCTTATCCCTTTATCCGCATTGGAAATGGTATTATTAACGATAGAGTTATATTCTGAGTCATAAATGCCAATTCCATCAACACCTGTGTTCATGATGTGATTGTTTTCGATAGTTGCATTGATTACATTTTCGAAATGAATACTCCAATCATTGGTGGTTAATCCATTAAGAAGACAGTTACTAATTCGAAAATAAAATGTTGTATCTCTAATGTAAATTAAATCACCGCTGGAAGCAGTAATATTGTATCCTTCAATCCGAATGGGATCATTGATTGTGCCTATTCCAGGAAAAGTGGCATTTAAATCATCATTATTGGTAATGTGAATGGATCCTCTGGGCGTATAGACCTGTACACTAGTGATCTTTTGTATGGCTACTCCCGAATGAACCAGTATTTCATTTGAAACTTGCTTTTCTGCAGACAGAAAATTTTCCTGTCCTATAATCCAACTATTCACTCCAAGTACAAGGAGGAGAATGAAGATTAATTTCCTTTGTTTCAATTTAGTTCCCTTGTAGTATTATTTATTGAGTTAAGAAATCAATATTTTCCTATGTTATAAAAAGTTTTCCATAAAAATTATTATATAGAAATATGTTATGATTTCTTGATATTTATTCAACCGCCTGTACTAAAGGCTACCTGTGTGGAAATTAAGTAGTCATATCGTCAGGTAAATGGCTTCAGAAGTCAGCAGCTTCAATTTCAGAGCATTCGATCTGATGTCTATCCTCCAATTAGAGTACAAACGGTTATTTATTTAAATACTGTTTTTGTATTTTCAGGAATTCAAGTTTGGCGAATAGTGAAAAAATATAATAACCAACTTTGTGTTTTGTGAAATCATCATTTTCATTTCAAAAATGTCTGAAGGGTCTGTGAAGGGTGTGTCCAATGAGAAGGTTGGGAATTCACCTTTGTCAAATAGGGAATTTAGTCGTTATTGGCATTGTCTTATTGATAGTAATATATTTCAATTCTACCATGACCACGTTGCACCAAATTTTAGTATCACCTGCAGAGATACCAAAATAATGAGAGGGTTGAACTGGAATGCAAGACTATCAAATTAATATTAGTAGTCATAAGAGGGTCAGAGACCCAGAATTAGCTCCCTTTTTGATTGAAAAGAATTTATCAGTTCTCCTTGGTTTTATTCTTATTTTAGTCCCTGTTGTAATTACTGCAATAATAACGCTCTCTGTCATATTTTTAGATCAATTCTTAGTATTTCTTCTTCTTATTTCGGTTGGTCTGATTTTATTTTCCGCTGCAATCGTATTAGCTCATTCTACTTACAAACAGCTAAAACAATTTCGGATTACAGGGTCAGTCTTCCAAGATCTATATCGTCTTATTGAGAGTTTTGGCTTTAGAATTCAGGCTGCGCTTTTTCCCTTGATTTTTTTGTTATTCATTTTTTCTATTCTCTTTTCGGGTACCGAGAATGGTGGTACTTCAGATTTGATTAGTAATGGATTACAACTTCTTGGAGCTATTATCCCCTTCCTTAGTATAATCTTAATCTCAAATACCTTCCTGAATTATCTTGATGGCTACAATAATCGGGTTTCATCTCTTGCTGATCGATCTCCAGAGGAAAATTTTCGAGAGGAGCTGAAGGACTGGGGCCGAACCCTTGGCTTTTCAGATGTTAAGATTAGATTGGCAGATTTGCAACCAAATTACTATGGTCGTCTCGCAATTGGTGCCGAGGTAGACAACATTGTATTTATTGGTTACTCCAAAATTGCCCAATTTCAAGCTGAAAGAGATCAAAGTTTAGTTTTCTGTGTCAGGGAAATCTGTCGTTTATCATTAGAGAAGAGGCGGGCTTTTTATCTTTTGTATTCTATCCATAACTTTCTATTCACTCTTTACCTTACATTGAGCGGTATTTTAATATTTTCCTTGTCTGCTGATACCATGATCATCCAGGAGGCGAACATTATTTTTTGTATATTAGCTATTATTGTTCTACTTATAGCTGACGCTTTATTAAAGACTTATATCAGCTCTTTTGATATTCTATTAGAGCTAAAAACTGATCAAAAAACTGTTGAGGTGTTAACATCGGAATTTCGTTCTGCTGAAAGTATTCGGCGATACCTTCGCTTAACTGAACAAGTTAATCCTTTGATGACCGCATATCCTGGATTTAAATTTCGAAGATTAGCTCTGTTAGAGGAAAAAGAAAGACGAAAATTTTGGGATGATTTGTAATCTAAGAGATTTTAATTGAATTGTTAATGAAGGGGATCTCTGTGAAAGCTGATCAATTCGACTTGAAAATTAAGCGGCACTATCGTCAGATAGCTTCAGGAGTCAGCAGCTTCAATGTGAGAGCATTTGATCTGGTGTCTGTCCCCTATTAGCATATTATGAAGGATCTTTGATGACAATTAGAGATCTCATTCTGAGTGAAAATACTCCGGTTTTTCTTCTTCTCCTCCTCATTTTAAGCCTAATTCTCCGCCAGATTGCCCAATTCCAAAAGAAATCTAAGCTTAAAAGATGATAAGTTTCCAAATTCAGTTTGAGGGCATTCGGTCTGATGTCTGTACGCTGTGGTTCACAACGGAATCGATAAGCAGTGGAATGTGGAGACTTCAGTGGCAAGATGGAGAGCCAAAATCTGTGTTCTATGTTCTCCAGATGATATATTAACCAAATTACTGCCGGCTTATACTGAAGAAATATCTAAACCCACTAAAAGGATCATTGGTCTCGATTTCTATCAAGTCAAAAATATCAAAATAGATGATAACATAATTAGACTCCTTCTTATAGTTATCTCAACCCAATTCTGTTTCGCGTCCAGCTGTCCAACTTATTTTCAAGGCGCGTCTGCCGCGGTCTTTGCTTTTTCCAAAAGTAAGTATAGTTTTGTTGAGTCTACAATTGGCCTTTTTTATGAATTTAGAAGACATATCCCTGAACCTACTGTTCCGATTGCTTTTGTTGGCCTTCATGATGAAGTTGAGGTTGTTCCTCAGACTGAAGGCCTATCGCTCGCTCAGGAGTTTGGCGTTGACTCTTTTGAGATGGCTGTGGATGATCTCCAGACCTTAGATGCTGTCTTGAAGTCGCTTTTACAAAAAGTAATGAAAAAAATATCTACCTTTTTTTGGTCCTTAGTGAAAATCCTTATTATCAAACTGAGATTAGCGCTTCTCACTGAAAGCGGTTAAGGGGAAAATAAATGAGTAATGTCTTAATTCTATCGAGAACAGATGTCGAATTTGTCCTTAATATGAAAGAAACTATTACTACTATGGAGAATGCTTTTAGAGAACTATCAGATGGATCTGCCATTCTTCCCCAACGTATATTAATCTCTGCAGAAAGTGGAATAAGTCTTTACATGCCTGCTTTTTTACCTCAAATGGGATCATTGGCGGTTAAGATTGTCACTGTGTTTGAACAAAATCCAGAAAAATATAACTTACCTACAATCCTTGGAAAAGTCCTCTTACAGAATCCTGAGACGGGGGATGTTATATCAATCATGGATGGGAGCTATTTGACCGCAATGAGGACGGGTGCTGTCTCAGGATGCGCAGTGCAGTACCTAGCAAAAGAAGATGCTCACACTATTGGTTTATTTGGGACTGGAGTTCAAGGAGCTACACAATTATGGGCAGTTTATGAAGCTCGTCCTGATATTCGGCTGTGTAAGGTGTACGATATTAGAAAGGATGTAGCTGAAGATTTTGCAAAGAAAATGAGTAAAAAGCTCCATATTCCAAGTATTAAAGTTGTCGAATCACCTCATGATGTAGTGAAAGGATCAGATATTGTTTTAACCGCCACAACCTCCCCTATTCCTGTGTTTCGAGGAGAATGGCTCGAATCTGGAACACACATATCAGCCATTGGTGCTTACACTCCAAAAACACGTGAAATAGATACAGAGACAATTAAAAAATCAAAAGTAGTTTGTGATGAAATGAATGCCTGTCTTGATGAAGCTGGTGATCTTATTATTCCTATAAATGAGGGTGTTATAACAAAAGAGCACATACATGCTGAATTAGGTGAAATTATTACTGGAAAAAAGGCGGGAAGAGAAAATGAATCGGAAATTACACTCTTCAAATCGGTAGGGCTGGCGATTCAAGATGCAGCAATTGCCCAATTAGTATATGACAAAGCATGTAAAATGAGAAAAGGAATTGAAGTCGAGATCTGATCAAGAATCTTCAAGGTTTCTAAGTTTTTCCTCCAATAATTTTGATGTTTTAGTTACAGATAATCCTCCTAAAGCCGTACATCTTAATTCATGTGGAATACTTCTACCAACTTTATCCATTGCTTCGATTACTTCTCCCAAAGGTATAACTACGTCAAAATTGGCTAAGGTCATATTCGCACAAGAGAGTGCATTACTAGCCGCCATAACATTTTTACCTAAACAAGGAACCTCTACTCTGTTAGCTACAGGATCGCATACCATTCCAAATACATTTTGCAATGCCATTGAAGCTGCATCGATCGCTTGTTTTATATTACCATTCATTAAAGTTACAAGTCCTGCAGCGGCCATTCCTGAGGCTGAACCACATTCAGCCTGGCATCCTCCGAGCTCTGCTGAAAAAGTTGATTGATTAACAATAAATATTCCTATTATTCCTGCAGCAAGCATTGCTCTTGTGATATCATTTGAAGACAGTTTCATAGCTGTAGCTGCACCCATCAAAGTGCCAGGAATGACCCCACAAGCTCCTGCAGTAGGAGCAGCGACGATTACTCCCATTGAACTCTTTATCTCCATCATTGCGGATATATAACAGATCATGTGATTTAGGATACCCCCATTGAGTAACCCCTTTTTTTCCATTTGCGTCTTAAAAAACCCTGATTGGTACCCTAAAATCCTATCATGGTAATCAGTTCCTTTAATTCCATCCGAAATGGATTTTTCCATAATTTTGACAATGTTTTGCATTTGGTTGAAAACTTCATCTGCAGATATATTACCCCTGACACTTTCATAATGAACAGCTAATTCCCAGAGGTCTAGATTCTTATTCTCGTTATATTTGAGCATTTCTTCGCATGTAAGGAATGGTACTTTTATCTCTTTTCGGGATAGCACTGGTAAAACCGGTTTTAATTCTTTTATATCTGATATGTTGAATTCATTTTTTATGTGAATGAGTAGCCCTTCATCCAAACGTTGTTGCGTTTTTATTTCAATGAAACTAGTGTCTGTTCCCTCACAGGTAAAAATCTCATTGGTAGGTAATGTTTCCTGTAAAAAACTGAGAAGTTCGTCATCGTTTGTATAAACCAAAGTTTCATAATAATCTCCAACCATTGAAACCTTAACTTGATCAATTTCTACTATTTCGATCATCCCCCCCCCAGTGGAGATCGCTATCATTTCGTGGGTTTCTTCATTATTTTTTAGTGTCAATTTGTAAGTATTAGGATGTTTTGTGTTCAACTCTTTAATCGCAATCTTTATTTTAATGCCTGCTTCTTCGATAGCTTTCGCAGAACCCACTAATTTTTCATCATAGGTGTCCCACCCAAGAAAACCTCCATAGAGTCCCATATCAGATCCTTGATTGGCATGTGTTGTCGCTAACGAACCTTTTGTATCAAATTCTATCAAAACCTCTTGAATATTGCAGCCCATTAAGTCCCTTGCCATCTTCCCAATCCGAACAGAAGCTGCACAGTGAGAACTCGATGGGCCTCTCATAATTGGTCCCATAACATCATTAAAGATACTTGGAAACTTCTTTATTCCCATTAACTATTGCCTTCTTAACATTAATATGATTAACATCGATTTAGAAATTATCTATTTTATGAGAATTTTCCTTTATTTATTGCTGCCTGCTTTTTTCTTTCGCTTTTTAAGAAAAGTATATACCAGAGTGAGAGGTGTTCAAAATGCTTATCCCCGAATGCGTGAGAGGGAGTGGGGGGGGGTGGGTGTGATTCCCTGTTAAAAGATTATATGAAACAAGAAGAAGAAGATCGCAAAGAAAGAATCTATTTTTTTCTTTCAGAACTTCTTTAAAAGAAGTATTTAAAACTAAAAAGATTTTTAAACCCATTAACTGCTTGTTACTCCCAGCTTTTTTTCTATTTGGGAATATGAATAGAGTGGTTGAATTCATATGGACGAAGAATCAAATAGATCTGGGGATGATGAAAAGATTTGTAATTAATGCGGAACATCAATCAATGGAGACGGGTTTCAACAAAATGGTTTAGACAAATTATTTTGTTCAAAACGATGTTATTATAGGTCTGAGAGACTAAAAACACTTGGGGTGATATCTATATTCTTTATAATTGCAGGAATTATACTACAATCTCATTCGTCTCGTATTACATAACAGTTCCTGAAGGGCCCGGACCACCCCTGTTAATGTTTTTTGTCAGTCTTTTTTTTATTCCTTATGGCCTCTATCTCTTAATTGATACCCTCATTCAATTCATTTCTAAGCAAAAAACACAAAATGTGAACAATAGTGGGAAAAATAAAGAACAATTCTCCAACGAAGTCGAAGTATCTGATCACGTTGTTGGTTCTCCGATACTTGATTTAGAAGTGAGACTGGAGACCCTATCTAAGCAGCTAGTTGATTCGCCTGATACATCAAATCTTATGGCTGCAAAGCAAGAGTTGATATTCAAAACCAAACAACTAGATCCAAACCCTCCTGAAACCCAAAAATGGGTGAAGTGGTTCATTAATCAGACTGAAAAACATGAGCAAGGAACTATTGCAAACCACTCTTACTTGAATATGGTACAGAGTTACAAGAAGTTTCTTTCTGATCTTTCAGTGTGAAATGATTTTTAAATTTCAACCATGTGGAAATTAAGTATTCTTTACAAAAGCTATCGTCAGGTGGCTTCAAGAGTCACCAGCTTCAATGTGTGGGCTTTCGGTCTGATGTCTGTCCGCTGTTCTTTGATTTTCGGGATAATTAGATTTTATTGTACAAATGGGATTTTAAGTTGGAGAATCACTACTTTTAAGAATAATTTCATTGCGTATCTGATTTCATAGGTTTGGGGAAAATGAGAATACCAAAAAATCATTCTTTATTATCATACGCTTTTCTTGTGATAATTTGCTTAGCTATGGTGAATTCTGGTCTAAATATGATCGGTCATGGGATCACATTTAAAAATCCAGCCACATATGATTATATTGTTTTTTTTCAATACGTTGATGGTAGTAGCGGTGAGTATAGTAATGATTTAGCTTATGATCAAGATAACAATATGATAATTACTGGGGCCACCTGGTCTCACGATTTTCCAGATATTAATGCTCAACCTTTATCTGAGGAAGATATGGGTTGGGGGGGCTTATATGTAACAAAAATCTCCCAAAGAGGTTCCATCTTATGGAGTACTGTACACCATGGAAGGGGAAGATCTCAAGGTATGAGTTGTGTCACAGATTCTCAGAATAACGTTGTTATAGCAGGATATACAGAAAGTCTTGATTTTCCAACTCAGAAAGCGATAAATACGTCAAATCTCGAGAAAGAAGTTATAATCCTGATGAAATTTAATCCAAATGGTCAATTACTGTGGAGTATATATGTTGGTGGATCAGAAGAGGATAAATGTACATCTGTTGCTATAGACAGTGAAGATAATATTATTGTAGCTGGTAGCACTAATTCTGTAGATTTCCCTGTCCAAAATGCTTTCGATTCGATTCTAAGAGTAGCGAACTCAAAAGGGTTTATTTCAAAATTCTCTTCTGATGGTTCGTTAATATGGAGCACCTTTTTTGGGGGACCTGATGGTAAAAATGATATCAATGACATTTCTGTAGATAGTGAAAACAATATCATTGTCACGGGGCGAGTCTGGGGATCTGGGATGCCACTTAAGAACGCTTTCGATTCCACTTTGGAGCTTAGCGATGCATTCATTACTAAATTTACTCCAAATGGCTCTTTGATATTCAGCTCATTTATCGGTGGAAGGGATATTGATATTGGTAGTTCTGTTACTGTAGATAGCCATGATAATCTTTTCGTAACAGGAGTAACTGATTCCAATGATTTCCTTATTCACAACACTACTTACACACAATCCCATCAGGGTTATGAATCTGATGTGTTCATCACAAAAATCACTAAGAATGGCCAATTAGAATGGAGCACGTTCATTGGAGGATCGAGGGGAGATGGACTAGCGGGTATTGCTGCTGATGTTGATAATTCCGATAATCTTATCATGATTGGAGATACACATTCAAATGATTTCCCAGTAAAAAATGCATATCATTCAGAAAAATTTGGAGACATCAATGACTTTGACATCTTCTTGGTTAAATTTTCTTCGGTTGGTTCCCTCTTGTGGAGTACCCTTCTTGGTGGGAGTGAGAATGATGATGGGGGGGGGCAAGCACATTTAGAGTATGGACTCAAAGTCAATCAGAGAGATAAAATAGTTATTACAGGGGGAACTAGGTCAAAGGACTTTTTAGGAAAAAAAATTGAGGATGATCATTCATTTGTATATCAAAATGTTTTCGTGATAATCCTTGAGGATCCAACCAATTATTTTTCTGACATTTCCTCAATAGCGTTTCAATTATTAGAAATGGCATCTTTAATCATGTTAATTGTAGGGTCAGTGATGATACTTATTAAAAGGGGATCTCCAAATGTAACTAAGTTTGGGTGTCTTTACATGCTCGCAGCGGCTATAAGTGTTAATATCCTTCCTCAGCTGAAAGGAATACTTTGGTTAATCGAACATGGCCCACAAACAACAATTTTCCCAATACCCCTATACATTTTTTTTATTTTTCCCGAATTTCAGTTTTTATGCCTCTTTGGAATTGGTCTCCTATTTTTTCTTTCTTCTGCCCTCAAAGAAGATTTTCTGATAAATCGGGAATGGAAATCTGATGAGAGCTATAAATCAAAATTTCATTTTGCAGATCTAGAGCCTTTATTAGTATTTATTATTCCTGCTTTAATCTTTGCGTTGATAATTCAAGATTCAATTATAGAAGAGAGTTATTACCTAATATACATATTTCTTATCTTTATTATTAATTTAATATTCTTAGGAGTTATTCCGAGTCTAATTAATCTTGATATGAAGCATCAGTCAACCAAACCCTTGATAGCACGACATTTCCTTCTTGCAATAATTGTAATCTATATTAATCAATTAATTCTGGCTAGAAATACCTTATATTTCATCCAAACCATTCCATGGGATAATACAGCAATGTCAAACCAGTTTGAACCGGCTGTTACATTATCCCTTTTTTTCTTGGGTGGTTTATTACTCATTGGTGACTTATGTATTATTTCGCTCATTTTTATATTTAAAACTGTCCACACTTTGATTGAATCGCCAAAAATTGAGAATGAAACTGAAATTTCCAGTAATTAGGAGACTGGATTCTGAAAGCTGATAGCACTGCTGACACTAATTAATAATTCCATGATTCTTTGACGAAGCTAGAAATGTCTACCAAATTGGCTGCCACTAATCGCACAAGGGCTAACCGTGTGGAACTTCCAGAATAATTTCTTTGACCATAAGGTTCCACTTTAATCCTTATAGTGTTAAAGATGGTATAAATAATTAATTCCTTTTGTAGAAAAACCATTACTGTAAGAAATCAAGTATAGGTATGGATGAAGGGGAGTGTCTTTCATAGTTGTCAAAAATCAGGAGATGAATCCTTACTTGAAAATTTTAAGGCCAAGATAGATAAGAAAATTCGGATAATCGCTTGATGTGCAACGATTTTAAGGTGTATAAATGAAAAATAATTCGATCTAGGCTTGAGAGAGTGGGAGTTATCAAAATGAAAACAGAAAAACTTCACTTGAACAAGAAAAAACCTGTAATAATAAGTTCAAAGAAGTATTATGTCAAGAAATCCATTATAATGAAGATCTCAAAGATTTATTTCAGACGTCTAGGAACTATCGCGCATTATGTAGGAGTGCTATGCGAGTACATTATTGTGATCCTCATTGTACTATGGTTGAATGATCTATTAATGATTCCCAAGTTTTTCAGTTTTCCCGTTAGAATGGTTGGATTTGGAGTGACATTTTTTGGAATATTTCTTATTGGTTGGTGCTGTTGGCTTCAGTTTACAGTAGGTCATGGAACAACAGGCTTTTCAGAGCCAACAACAGAATTGGTTACTTTAGGACCATATGCTTGGGTTAGAAACCCAATGATGCTTGGTCAATTCTTATTTTTTTTGGGTCTTGGAGTTACATTAAACCTTGGCGCGATGTTTATATTATTACCAGTTATCATCTTGGCAACACATGTTTTTACTTTGTATATTGAAGAACCAGCATTGAAACGCCGATTTGGTCAGAAATGGATTGATTATATGAAAAGAGTTCCACGCTGGATTCCAAGATTTTCCAAATTGAAAAAATAAGTAATGAAAAAACCATACTATAAAGAATTAGGAGAATTGAAAAAAAAGAAATGGAAAATAAGAATGATTTAAGTGTAAAATAACTCTTTGTATTTTGCATCTTGATCATTTATTCTAATAGGCAAGAGAAGAAACAATCCATTATCCTTATATCCTTAAACCAATAGTAATTAATGGTTCTAACCGTATTACCATGGAAAATCATAATTGTTGAATTACTCGAATACAATTATCTTGGAATATTAACTCGTTCATTTTAACTGGGTTAAAATCGGTTAAATTACTTCGTACTAAATGAAATTTTATGATTTTTTAATATTAAGCTAAAAAGTAAGTTGTTACAAAATATAGTGATGTGTAACACATATATATTTATTTGGATTTTTCGTAGAATGAATCATATTAATGATTTTTTATCTGTAAATTAGCTTAGAAAAGTTAAAACAATTTATGGTGAAAAAAAAATGCATATTCCCGATGGTTGGGTAGATCCTGCTTTCCTACTAATTACGTGGATCATTGTATTAGTTATAATTGCAGTTTCTCTTTATAAGTTACGTGAACATGATCCGACTCGAATTGCCTATATGGCAGTCTTAGGCGGAACTATTTTTGCGACCCAAATGCTCAATTTTCCCATTCTTGGAGGCACCTCTGGCCATGTGCTTGGTGGAGCCCTAGCTGCGGTCATTGTTGGGCCGTGGGGTGCGGTTTTAGTTATGACTGTCGTACTACTGATTCAGGCACTGCTTTTTGCTGATGGTGGAGTTATAGCACTAGGACCGAACATTTTCAACATGGGAGTCGTTGGAGTTTTTGTAGGATACATAGTATTAAGATATCTCATGCTGAATGCGACCCCAGAAGAAAATAAGGTTCGATATTATGGCGGCGTTTTTATTGGAGCATTCTTATCTGTTGTGGTTGCTTCCTTCTTTGCAGCAATCGAGATTGGGGTGCCAATCCTTGTCAGTCCTTCAGCAATCCCGCTGATAGTGGCATTACCAACGATTCTTCTATACCATATTCTGATCGGAATTGGTGAAGGAATCATTTCAACAGTTATTGTACTCTACTTCAATTATATTGAAATGGATGTCTTTATTGAAATAGAAAAACCCTCTCTTCAGTTGCCTGGAACTCAGAGGTGAAATAAATGGAATTCAATAAAAAATACATTATTGGGATAGTTGTCCTTCTAGGAGTGTTATTGATTCTGTCTCCATTTGCAGATCCTAGCCCAGATGGTCTTGAAAAGGCCGCGTTAGAAGATCACGGTGCTGACGAAGGCGAATCATTCGATCTTGGGTTCTTAACTGATTATGGTGCAGAAGGTTCTGTCCTCCATCGAATCCTTGAAAATGATTTGATTTCTACCATAGTCGCTGGTTTAATTGGAGTGCTTGTCGTGTTTGGACTCTTTTTCACACCATACTTCATTCTCAAACAACGTAGTAAGGAAATCTCTTCTTAGCAGAAGATATAACATTTCCCTTTTTTTTGAAGGATACAATTTGACAAGTTCCCAATTACAACAAATTAAACAAAGAAATCATTCAGTTTGTAGACGTGCAATAGATGTTCGGAGTAAAATAATCACAACATTTCTGGTTGTCTTAGCGTGTTCATTACTTGTGGAACTGAATCAACTTTTCTGGTTTTACTTGATTTTTGGCTTATTTGTACTTATTTTACGGCCCCATAGGGCTTTTCTAAAATATAGTCTTGTTATACTACCAATAATTGTATCATTGTCAATTGTTTCTTTTTTCTCCTTTAGTCCCTCTCCTGTTATTTATAAAAGTGTATTTTACACTACTGTCCATAATAATTTGTCTTTTACATTATTTTTAGGACTACGTAGTTATTTAATTGCCATATTTGTCTTAATACTCATTAACTCCGAAGCAGATTTTTTTGAAATCATTTATGGTTTAGACGAGCTTGGAATGCCAGAATTATTGACAAGTCTGACTTTTTTTACCTACCGATTTTTTTTCCTTATGCAAGAAGAGCTAGAACGGATTCTTGAGGCCCGATCCAATCGTCTGTATGGAGAAAAGCTTCGAATGAATCTTGAATCATTAAAAGTTATTGGCAATATCCTCGGAGGTTTATTAGCTCGATCATTTAAACGAGCGGAACATGTATCTGCCACATTATCCGCGAGGGGGTTTTCTGGTAAATTAATGCATCCCCACCATCCATGGACTATCCAGGGGATCGTATTCTTTGTCACGATAACTTTTATTACGATAATAACAATGATTATAGGTCAATTACCCCCAATTATGATTCTGAAGGGTTTATTATGAGTACACTAGTAAATAACCAGAATAAAGAATTTTCTACTAATGATATCATTCTAGAGGTGCAAGATTTATCTTTTAGTTATTCTCGAAAACAAACATTAGTGCTAGAGAATGTTTCTGTCAAATTTTTCCGAAATAATCTTACAGTAATAGCTGGCCCCAATGGTTCTGGGAAGACAACTCTAATGAAGCATTTTAACGGACTATTACTTCCACAACAAGGAGAGGTAGTCGTGTTCAACAAGCAAGTAACAAAAAAGAATAGAGGAGAGATCCAAAAATTAGTAGGGTTGGTCTTTGAGAATCCTGAGGAACAGATATTCTTTCCTAAGGTTTATGAGGATGTTGCTTTTGGCCCTAAGAACATGCGACTTTCTTGGGAGGAAATCCAGGATAGAGTAGAGAATGCTTTAGAAGAGGTTCAAATTACCCATCTAAAAGATAAGGTCACCTTTAATTTATCTTTTGGAGAAAAAAAGAAAGTTGCTTTCGCTGGTATATTGGCTATGCGACCGAAATTAATTATATTCGATGAACCAACGATTGGAATCGATCCCTGGACAAAACCCAGAATGATTGAGACTATTCGGTCATTTACTAGAAAAAGAACAGTAGTCGTAATCACTCACGATGTAGATGTAATGAAAATCGCTGATCGAATTTTGTTGATGAAACAAGGAAAAATTAAAGGGGATTTTTCAACCTATGAGGATTTTCAGCAACAAGAGTTACTAAATATATGATTGTCCAAAATTGACATATAGAAATTTATGAATAACTGAATTGTAACAAGAAAAAATCATAGAAGGATTAAAATGACTCAGAAGGGAATTCGTGAGACAATTACCTTTTCATGTGAACCAGAATTCAAAAAGTTGATTGCAACTAAGGTTGAAGAATTTGGGTATCAGAATACTTCTCAAATGATTAGGGATGCTCTTCAAAAATTTTTCGAATCAGAGGAAGCTCTTGATAATATTTCTGAAACTACTGAAGTAACTGTAATTATATCAGTTGTGTATGACCATCACGACTTAAGTACAATACAGCAATTTATAGAGGTGCAACATCGTTTTAATATAGGTTTTTCTTCCCATTTTCATATGACCCCAGAAGAATGTTTGGAAAATTTAATAGTCAGTGACATTGTGAAAAATATTCGTATTTTGTTGAAAAAACTTCGATCTGTGGATGGGTTGAAATATATTTCCTTGAGAACAGTTTCCAGAGCACAGATGTGTTGATAGAAGAATATAAAATGTTTATAGACAAATTTGTGAATTAGGGAAACTAGCACCTAAATTGAAATGTTCGTACTTTCGAAAATAGCTTTAGTGTAAAAAGCAGAGAATTGTTGTTAATGTAAATGGGCTCATGTGGAGTATATACCTGAACGCTGGTGATTTTTTGTGTGGTTGCTCCCGAATGAACTACCATTTCATTTAAAGAAATGCAGGATCTATCAAAGAAGGAAAAATATGACTAGTTGTCTGATCTGTGGAAGAGATTCCTATCTTATCCAGTGTTCTAGATGTCAACGCCATACCTGTGAGTTCTGTATCACCTTAATTTCACAAATAGGGTGGGAAAAGCGACAATATTGTTTATTTTGTGGATGCAGATTCAAGGAATTCTTTAGAAAAAGGGAAAGGGGAAGGGTATTTGATTCCCCCCACTTTCGTCCAATCATTACAATACAATTTTCCTTTGGAATAGCCATATCATCCGTTTTCACTTCCTTCAGCCCTGGGATCCAGGTAAAATCACTCCCAAAAGCATTATCACAAAATTTCTTTAATAGATCGTTTTCATCTATTGTTGATTTTTTCATCTTAGATTTTCTTCTCCTTTCTTATCACCCATCTTTTGGTACCTCCTTTTCACCCAGCATCATTGCTTTTCATTTTGAATCAAAAAATACGTGTAAAAGTTACGAATATTCTCCATGGCTTTCTGAATGAGTTTGATATCTACTTGATCTCGTATCAAATCACGAATCATCCCCACAACTCTACTTTACTAGAGCAAGCATAGCTTTAGCATAAAATAAACGAACATTGTGCATTTCTTTGAGTACTAATTCTTGATCGGCTTTAATAGTCATTAATCCTCTTATTTTTTGGTAGTACTCTAATAGTTCGTGGTAAAAAAGAGATAGGATCTCTAAATTTCCCCGTGGCGGCCGAACCAAAAAACAAAGTATAAAGCTATCTTTATTATCAGGTGATTCAGAATTGAGTATGGCGAAATCATATCCAAAAACGGTACATTTTTCCTTTTGAAATTGGAATCCGAATGAAGCATTTTTTGTCTCATCAGGATTTGTTACAAACCCAAATATGGAAAATGACCTATCTGCAAGTGCATGGAGTGCTAATTCAAATGATGATAATGATTCAGGAGTCACCATCAATGGAATTGGCCCAGTTTCATGCAAGAAAAAAGCCAAAATCAAACCAAAGGAAATTTCATCAACCTTCGCTTGGGCTTCCCTTTCAGATATTCGTGTTATTTCGTCCAGAACGAATTGTTTGTCTTTTAGCGATTTTTTTAACTTACTCTTCATTCTTCTTCACTATCTATATAAAAAGTTAAAGGTTTGTTTGTGATTCTTTCATCTTAGATCCTTAAAATCTATCGTCAGGTGGCTTCAGGGGTCATTGACTTCGTGAATTTATGAAGTTTTTTCTTTTCAAACTAATATAAATCGTTATTGAATATTATTCCAGCAAGATTTTCTGTTTTTTCTATTAAATAAGTAGTTTGTTAGCGATAACTTTATAAGTTGTCCCCTTTTTATTATATTTGAACAGAATAAAAGACAAAGGCGAATGTGTTATTACCTATGCGAAATACAGACAGCGCTACTAAAGTCTCCCAGATGAAGCGTCGACTTGAGGGTGAAAAGCAACGGAGACATTTATTGTTTTGTGTTGAGGACCACCCTGGACTAACTGAATATGAAATTTCCCAAAGACTCAATTGGTCCCGTGGCAAAGTCCATTATCATTTAAAGATATTATTTAATCAGGGTGAAGTTCGGGCCAAAACTATTTCTAATCCTCATCCTAAGAAAACATATTACGTAGTCCCCTGGGACGAGATGGTCAAGATGGATGAAGACTCCTACCAAGAGTAAACACTAGCAATACCTATTACTTAAACAGGAAACAAGTCTGGGAAATATTCTCGAGCCAGTTGAATTCCCTCTGCGGTCGGAGAATAGTTCATTTCACCTGCTGTTGGATGTCCTTGCAATAGTCCCATGGCAACCAATGACCTTAATGGTTTTTTAATCTTATATTGAGCTTTTCCTACCATTTTTTGCCGTATTTTTCCTATAGGAACATGTTGATCATAACGAGCGTCGAGAATCCAATAAGCAGCATATAATACAGCCTGTTCCTTTTACGTTAATCTCTTATTGTCGAATCTTTGATTATTAGCCATTAACAAACCTTCTTAAAAATAACGATTGGATCAATTTTAATCCCTACTCTCCATAATTGAGTGGTTCACGATATCTCTTTGGGAGATTTGTTAAATATATCTAATATCTTATTTCAGTGAGATTAATGTAGCTTTTTGTTATAAATTTTCTTGCATTAATTATTCACGCTTGAGTCCTTTGAGGTAATTAGCTTTTCTTTCAATCTTCTAGAAATTTTTCAGCCGTCTGCCAATCAGATTTTCCCATGTTTTGTGAGTAGTTATCCTTTTATATTCTGAAGCTCTAATAAAAATAAAGTAAACATCCTTTCCTGCCACTAATCGCACCAGGGTTAATTTTCTAGAAGCTTGTGGGAATTTTGCGGAACTACCGTCAGATAGCTTTTAAAAAATTACCAAATTCCTTCCGATTACTCATATGAGCAAAACAGAATTTATAGAAGATAATCACACAGGTAATCGATTCCCTCCAATGACTTATGTTCTTGGACTATGTAATTATATTGGATCTGTGTTATTTGACAATTTATACCAATTTTTAGCGATTATGCTTGGCGCTACAGGTATTGTTCAAGGTTTTTTAACCTCTTTTCGCCAATTAGGTGCTGCTCTGTTTAATCCCATTTGGGGTTACCTAGCTGATAGATTTGATAGAAGATTGTTTTTATTTGGGGGAAATTTTGTTTTATTTCTCGTTTCTTTCTTGATACCATTTTCCACCACCCCCTTAATTGTCCTTTTTTTATTAATATTTCAAACCATTTTGGGTCTTGTGATGGTTGGACCAGCTTGGTCTGCTTACCTTGCTGATTTCACAACACCTAAATCTAGAGGTACAGTATTAGGTCGTATAAGTTCCTTCATAACATTCATTGGTAATTTTGTGCTATTATTAGTTACATTTTTCATGGATCAGATTGACCCAATTCGCCAAGATATTCGAACTTTAACCCTTCCGTTTTTTATTAGTTCTCTTGGCTATGGTTTTGCGATGTTCCTCACTATTTTACTTCCCAAGAGCCAAACAATAATGAGAGTTGAGTCTATTAAACCCAGCAGGGAATTTTTGAGAAAATTCTTGTTCCCGTTACCACAACCCTTAAGAAAATTCCTTATTGCAGATTTTATCTTTACTTTGGCTTGGGGCGCAGGCTGGCCTCTTTTCCCATATGTTACCTTCGGTCTTTCTCACAATTGGTTTGAAATTGGTGTTTTAGCATTTTCGTCAGGAATAACGATTGCATTTAGTCAAAATATTGGTGGATGGTTAGCAGACAGGATTGGGCGAAAGAAAGTTATTATTGGGTCACGTGGGGCCTTAATACTTCCTCCATTCTTTGTAATCGTGGCAATAATAACAAATCAAGTCTTTTGGATACTTGTGACTAATATTATCATTGGCTTTTTCTTGGGTGGATCCACAATTGCCATCCAGACATTGATCTTTGACATTGCTGAAATTTCTCCTGAAAATAACAATAAAAGAGCTACCTATATTTCATTGGTGGGATTAATTGGTGGAATTAGTGCGTTTATTGGATCTAGCATAACAGGTTTAGCCTTACAAATTTTAAGTGGTAACCAGAAACCAACATTAAATTTAATTGGAATACTTATGTTCATAGTATTATTGTTCCGGTTTTTACTTTGGTTTAGTTACTTTACAATCGAAGATCCGATTGAATTTAAAAAAGCAACAGCTTTTCATCCACTTCTTACCATTAGAAGTTTCGTAAAAAACAAATTAAATCTATTTCCAAGAAAATAATAGTAAAGAATTGAGATCAACGTCATTTCTCGATTGACTAGTTATCATATCCAATCATCGGACGTGAACTTTCCTCGGATTTGAGAAAAAATCTACTCATGTCGAAATTTTTCGAGGAGTGGTAGTCAATTTATGTTGATTTATATTTTATAAGAATAAATTTCAATAATTCTCAACACGAAAATCGTTTGACGAAATTATTTGGAACCATAGTTTTTCTCTTCAAGAAATCGACCTATAAGACCTTTTTAGATTTATTTTTGCAGTTTTTCTCCTTCAATTTCTTAATGACAAGATCATCTATTTCCTTTCGTTTAGCAAATTTAAACAGTGAAGAATCAATACTTGTAAGCCATTCATTGAAAGCTCTATCATGAACAACAGGACGATGGAAGTTCCTCTTATCAAAATCCTCAATAGCAAAAGAAGGGGATTTAAAATGCCGTGCTTCTAGTTCCAGACGTTTTTGAAAACCTATTTCCGATTTAACTCGAGGACAATAATCATGGGAGCACAGAACAGGGGTAGAATAATAATGACAATATTTACTAACTTTAAAATGGCATGTACTGTTAAATTCTTCAAAGATCATCATATTTTGTCACGAAACTCAATACCAGCTGTTATGGGGATGAATTTCTCATTATTTGCTTGTCTATAGCTATTATAAGGAAATTCTAGTATTTTTAGCTTTTAACCTCTTCCGAATGGAGTGCATATATTTTCAGATGTTTATCTAACTCCAAATTGTAAATTAGCTAGATGAGATCTCATTTGACCTCCCTGTGCGAGGTCAACTTTTAGCTCAGGAGCTTTAATGGAGATGTTATATCTGCATGCTTATTCTAAAAATCAAGGAGAAGTGATAAGCTGACTATGTCAATATATTTCTTCAAGAATGAGTGTAATTAAGTTGGGTAAGTCTTGGGAGGGAACTCCAACCATGGGGCTTTCTTTAATGGGTTTATTACCTTTTGGATGAAGATGATGGGGTCTAGAGGAGACAGGCCAACGATCATCAAAGTTATCAAATCTGATAGTATCGTACTTCTTTTTTGAAATAATTAGTTGGTATCCATACTCTTCAAATTCATTATATCGAATAAATAGCTGTGCCCCCGTGGTAAAGGTCAGTTTTAGTTGATAAATTGATGTATCGAGTTCCAGATCTATAATTTCAGCTTGTAAAGCATCAATTAATAATTTTCGTGCTT
The DNA here is from genome assembly GCA_029856365.1 of Candidatus Hodarchaeota archaeon. Classification (GTDB taxonomy): domain Archaea; phylum Asgardarchaeota; class Heimdallarchaeia; order Hodarchaeales; family Hodarchaeaceae; genus Hodarchaeum. The sequence goes on along the minus strand of JAHQWW010000050.1, from coordinate 1,612 downwards.
CTTTAAGTTTTACTAATGGATCTATCTAAGAATCCTCCTTCCTCACACTTTTTAAGAGTGTGGTTAGCTTTTCCACGTCTTTCGCTAGTTGTTTGATTGTTATAGCATCCATTTCCGCATCAGCTAACTCCCCGGTTTTCGCTTTCTTGATAAAATCTTCAATATTATCTTCATTCCATTTATTCAAGATGGAACTTATTGTTTCTTGAATATGTTGTAATTTAAACTTTATTAAATCCTCAGCAACCTCATTCTCTAATGTGATTGTCATCTTCGCATCATCTTTTTAATTATTTCATCAGTTAATATACATAATTCTCTCTATTCTTAATTATTTCTAATCTTAACATTTTTAGACTTATCTTGTATAAATAATGTATTAATTTTTTACATACTGGATCTGTGAGAATAAGACTAATCACAAAGGTTAAATTTCAGAAAAAAACTATAGAAATTGAGTAGTCCTATCCTCAGGTAGCTTCAGGAGTCAGCAGCTTCAATGTGCGAACCCTCGGTTTGATGTCTGTACGCTGTTGACAGATCTGTCTTGGTGGAACCGTTTTATGGTTGACTTCCGAAATGTTGGGCGAGTTTTTCGGAGTACGCTATTCTTTCACAATCTGGTCTTGGGCATGTTATGTGTGAATTTTCTGTGGGTGGCTTATACTATTGTAATGAAATATCCAAGATGTATACTATTATAAGCAATGGAGCCCCAGGTAATGTTGATGAAGGATCCACTTTATGGAAGGACAACGTTTGATAAACTATAGCCAACTAGTAGAACTTCTAAAGGAAAATCTTTCTGAGTATCGTTACACGGAATATGATGAAGGTATCATTAATGACATTCATTTTGTGGCGATTATTAAGACCCCTCGACGCTGGTTAGTGAGGTACCTTTGTGCAATTGTTGAAATTCCTGATACTATTACTAATGCCTCACTTTTCGAGAATTTTTTTCCCCAGGTTCGGAAGAGTCTGACGTCCAAATACGCGAAATTCCCTTGGTGGAAGGAACTGGGGACTTTTCTTGTGTTTTTTTGTGAAGATAGTCTCTATCAAAGGTTGACAGGGATAGAGGGGGACTTTAAAGACCGTTCTGGTCTTCATATGAACGTCATACTTGGCACATGCTTTATAAATAATGTAACCTTCGAAATTTCGACAGAATTCACCTGGGGCCTTTGGTATTCTGGAAGACACTACAGAGTCATCCGTGCAGCCGTCGCTCAATGGTGTGAAGTCCAGCAGAAAGAGCCTGCAGCAACTCGGTAGCTTTAGCCTTATCTAAGGTTATCAAGAAGATAGAGCTTATAAAGCATAAAAATAATCACTAGCTGCCACTAATCGCACAAGGGCTAACCGTGTGGAAATTAAGTAGTCCTATCGTCAGGTAGCTTAAGGAGTGTAAATCTTCGAGTACGGGCAAAACGATCTGATGTTTGTGCGCTGTTTTCATATTTCGGAGAAATAATAGGAATGTGGAGAGATAAATGCCTGATGAGTATCTACTCAAAATTTGTGTTCTATGTTGTCCTGATGAATTATTAACCCAATCGTTACGTTCGTATGCTGATGGAGGTATGGAACCCTCTTATAGATTTACTCT
>JAHQWW010000049.1 GCA_029856365.1 Candidatus Hodarchaeota archaeon | reverse complement strand
GGTTATACTCGTACAGAAGATAAATTCCGATTTGATATCCGAGTATAACGCACATTGTATTTATTGGCAAGTATAATTCTTGAAGCATCGAAGGCATTGTCCTTTTTAATGGTTTATAAAATGAAATTATATTAATATATTTAAGAGGAGATAATTCCGTAATAAAATACTATTGCACTTTTTCATGGTTAGATCTATCATTTTTTTAGCGGATACTGAAGAGTGTGATTTAAAAGCAAATACATTTATAAAACTGAATTTTTTCAAATATGATATTGGATTTTATAAACTCAACGAGTTGAGGATCATTCCCCACATCAGAAAAACTACTTTTATTAAAATGCTAGCGGGTCTAGAGTCACCTACTTCAGGAACAGTTGACAAAACTCTTCTTGACAAAAAAACAGACACAGAGGAGGATACAACAGAGACCCTCCAAGTGTCATATAAACCTCAATATATCTCACTGAATGGAGATCAAACGGTTGAAGCTTTCCTCTTAAAAACAGGAGGAGCAATTATTGCTACTTCTCAGTTTAAAAGTGAAATAATCCATCCTTTTCAATTATCTGAGCTATTTGATCAACCACTCAAGTATCTAAGCGGGGGAGAACTGCAAAAAGTTGCCATTGTGAGTACTCTAGCTAAAGATGCTGATTTATACTTATTTGACGAGCCATCAGCGTTTTTATCCATTGAAGACAGACTTACTGCAGCTAAGATCATCCGTAGGCATATCAAAAGTCGAAAGGCGGCAAGTTTTGTTGTTGAGCATGATATTGTTTTTCAAGATTACGCAAGTGATCGAATAATAGTATTCCTTGGACAGTCAGGCATTTATGGAAAAGCCTATTCACCATCTTCCGTTAGAACAGGAATGAACCGTTTTCTTGGTAATCTCAAAATTACTTTTCGACGAGACCCTAGGAGTGGACGTCCACGAGTAAATAAACTCGATTCTAAGCTTGACCGACTCCAAAAAAACCAAGGCGAATATTATTATGAAAAATAAGTCAGGGTTTAGATCTGTAATTACGATTTTTCATGCAAACCAATGTGATCCAAAGAAATGTACGGGAATAAAAACTTGGCAGAAATTTAGGCAAAATCGACTACCGTCCATTAATGTCATGAGGTTTGTTAAGCGTATCCCCCATATTCCTCGCTTTTCACTGATTCTAAATCCACTCACAGAGGATATTCTTTCATATAAGGATCACAAGATTTTTGTTCGATCTGGATTAACTGTTCTAGATTGCTCCTGGAACCACGCCGAAGAGATTTTTGCAAAAAATTTTCCAAATTTGAGGAGACTTCCGTTTCTAATTGCAGCAAATCCAACTAATTATGGGAAACCGATAAAACTGACCAGTGTTGAGGCTCTTGCAGCTGCATTTTTTGTGTTAAGAGATAAGAAAACAGCAAAAGAATTAATGTCTATATTTAATTGGGGAAATCAGTTTCTAAGTTTGAATTCAAAGCTACTCAAAGATTATGCCAGATGTAGTAACATGGAAGAATTAAGAAGGAAAGAACTTGAGTATCTTGGAGACCAAAAGCAATAATGTCATTTATGAGAGTATTTAGTCTTTAGGTGAAAAGAAGAAAAAAATAAGTTCAAATATTAATATCTATCAAATAGCCTCACATTCCAAAATACATCGATTTATATGGAGTAAAAAACCTCTTGACTGCAGACAAACCCTTAAAAATCACGCTTTTAGGTGTAAAGCAGTCAAAACCAGGAAATAAGTTTATTTTTATTGGTGAAACCGAAGAATGCTCCGAATGCCGCCTTCGTGGTGTTTGTTTAAAACTTGAAAAAAACAGAATTTATGAGGTTGCTAGCGTAAAAGAAACAATTCATCCTTGTGATGTTTTTGCGCAAGGAGTTCAGACGGTTGAAATATTCGAACCGTCCTATATAGTTACAACAGGGGCAAAACTTGCTGTAGAGGGAGCAACTATTACCTTTAACCATCGTGATTGCGATTTAATTGAATGTCCCCACTACTATCACCATTGTCGACCAAGTTATCTTGAAGAAGGTGAAAAATTTAGGATCGTTGATATCTTAGATGAATCTGTTGACTGTAAGCAGGGATATCAATTGAAACTGATTGTAGTCGATCGAAATAACAGTCACGACAAATAATTTTAAATTTTGAGGAAACAAAATGCCGATTGCTGAAGATGATTGGGTGAAAATTGATTATACTGGCCGCCTAAAAGAAAATTCTAAAGTTTTTGATACAACATTGGAAGATATTGCTCGCTCTGAGCGAATATTTGATGAAAAACGTACATATAAACCCCTGTTGTGTCGTGTCGGGGATGAGAAATTTTTAATTCCAGGACTAGCTCGAAGTCTTATAGGACTTGAGCTAAATTCTCCTCAAACCTTTGAAATTGCAACAATAGATGCGTACGGTGAAAGAGACAGCAAAAAAATTGAAATGGTTCCAACAAAACGACTTCGAAAAGCTAATCTTGACCCAAGGGTTGGAAATCGAGTACAACTGGCAGGTCGAAGCGGAACTATAGTTTCAGTCGGCGGAGGCCGATCACGCATTGATTTTAATCATCCTCTTGCAGGAAAGGATTTGATATTCGATATTACTGTGGTAGAACATCTAGAGGAGGAAGAAGAAATACGAAAAGAAATAATTTCTCGCCGTTTTCCAGGAATCAATATGGATGAGATCACTATCGAAGTGTCAGAAGATCCTGACACCATATCTGTTTCTTTGCCAAATTATCTTATCTTTATGGAAGGCCTAGCGATTGCAAAATATACTCTTGCAACAGATCTCAGGGATTTTCTCAATTTCAAAGTTGTCAAATTCGTTGATCTTTTTGATTACCAGAAAACTACCCTCACAGATGAAGAAACTGATATTCAAGAAGAAGGGAAAGAAAAAGAAGAAAATAGCACTCCTGAACAGGAAGAATCCTAGCTCTTCTTAATCATTTCTTACGTTGTTTTCATCTTCGGGGTATATTTCTTGGTCCATTTGAATTTTCGAGGATCGCGTTTAAAGTCAATCAAAGACCGACGACATTTACGACTGCAAAATCGAACGACTTGCCCGCTTTTACGGACGAAGGAAATACCAGTTCCAGGTTCTACATCATGGCCACAAAATGCACATGGAAAAATTCTAACCACGTTTATACACATCCTTTCACTTGTCTAGGGCCGTTTTAAATTCCGAGCTTCGCGTTCCGTTTCCCTCAATAAGAGGGTGTCACCTTTTCTGATCGGTCCTTTTACGTTACGCACAATAATCCGTCCACGATCTCTTCCTTCAAGTATTCGTACACGAACTTGTGTAATCTCACCTGTTACACCAGTACGTCCAATAATCTGTAGGACTTCAGCGGGAGTAGAGATTTCTTCCTCACTCATTCAGACAACTCCTTATATCCCAGCTAATTCTTTTATTCGAACAGCAAGATTGTCGACTTTGGCTTTGACTTCACCTTCGTTAATAATTGAGCAGCTAGCTGTCCTCACGCCAAGATTACAGGCTTTTCCAAGTTCATCTTTGCTATTAATATAAAGATAAGGGATTTTCTTATCCTTACAAAGTAGGGGCAAATGTGCGACAATCTCTGGTGGATCTACATCTAACGCAATAAAAACTAATTTAGCTTCACCACGTTCAATACTTTTTGTGGTTTCATTCGTTCCCTTGCGGATATTTGCTGGTTCGGTGCTGACATTCTCGAGTAATGCCAAAGCATCGCTGTCCAATCCTTCAGGTTGTTCATAATTCACATAGAATGGTTTACTCATTTTTTTACGACCTCCAGGGTCTTATTTCAACTTGAATAGTCATACCCAATCCTAGGTCGGGTGTCTTAAGGATTTCTCCGATTTATTCAATCGGATATACAACCAGAACCCTTTAACACCAACATATCCAGTCCTTCTACTTTCATACATGTTGGCAACGGTATTCTGAATCGTTTGGGGTGCAAAAACATAACCTATTACTTAGGTAGTCATGCACAATTAAATTCGTCACTATTAGCAGGTGTCTTCGTAAAGATGTATGTCCATGCTGTAATGACTCAGTTAGATGCGACAATTCTTCACTTTGATAAATGTATTCATAAAGCTTCCATGGATGATCAGCTACTTCTACAATCTCATCTACGAGGTTTGCAAAGTCAATTGTCTCAATTGCGTACCAATTATATCTATTTGTACGAGGAGAGCGAAACTTGCGTGTCATTCTAGCTCCCAATCTATCATAATGTTGAAATGTTTGAATTAAAGGATTATCTGTTTTTTCATGGTGTTGTCTTAATAGTTCTAATAATTTTGTATTATTTATTTCTGGTTCTCCATAAATTTTTGACTTATGTCTACTTGTAGTGTAAAAATCGTGAAGCAGAGCGTACTGAACTAATTTTTGAACTTTCTTTGATATTTGATCTGGTAATCCTTTACGAATTTTGACCTTTCTTATCGGCTTGATTTTCTTCTTTGCAGAGTGGTCAATATATCCCTCTATCCAGCGAATTTGGCCTAATCCTTCACTCCAAAATCGGCCTATAAATTCAATACAGAGTAATTTCTTCAGTTTTCTTCTTAATAAGGTCTTTGTCTTGCAAAAACATTGCACTTCGATTTCTCCCAAATAACAGATCAAACTATAAGGGTACATGGGTTTTAATGAGATTATTTTATTATAGTAACGTCTACGAGGTTTAGTAATCTTAAAATAGAATTCTTTAAACCGAAAAGATGTTCGTTTAGTTATTATTGGAGTAAGGATTTTTCCTTGAAGGATCAAATTCATTTGGGTGGAACCCCCTCTTCAACATAATTAAACCAAGCTTGAGGAGCTTTGATTACAAGCGTATTGATAACCAGTATAATAACAATTTAATCTAAGGTTTTGGTTCAAGAATCAGATGCCTTTTTTGGCACTGTTTTAGTTTATCTCGGTTTAGGGTTGTTTTTTTATTCTTTTGGCACAAGAAAGCCGTTACGAAGAGAGAGAAGTTTATTTGATAAAGAAAAACCAATCCCAAGAGAAAGTATTTCCAATAAGAACTTTCAACAAATCTTTTTTCTAAGTATTTTACTTGTTTTAAGTGTGATTGCTAGGAATCTTGCATTAATATTGCAGCTAGTATCTTATGTGATGGCATTTCGATCAATTAGTATTGTTTTTTCAATATTACTTGGAATATTATTATTAAAGGAAGTAAAAACGCAAGGAAAAGGGTTTGCAATACCAATAATGGGACTAGGTTTACTTCTAGTAACCTCTGTATGATAGGATGTGCTAAATATAATCATTCTAAAAATATAATATTAGTAAATTAGTTTTACATAAGGGTTGGTCTCAAACAAATTATTACAGCAAAATATTAGTGATGAACTCATTATAACATTCCTTTTCTAATTCTTACCTTAACTGTTGAAAAATATAGATCTTATTAGGTGATTTTTATAGGATATTCAAAAAATTGTCTACCTCACCTTTAAACCATTGAGTAATCTACATATTTCATTTAATGGGGGTAATTATTTCTTAAAACATTTTTATATAATTTAAAGGTCTTTTTTGCAATGATCGGCCAAGAAGTATCTCTAGCGAATGATGCCATCTTTTCTTTTACTTGATTTACTATTTCTGGTGAATTTTGCAATACTTCAATACGTTTTAAGTAGTTACCATTGTTTACACTGCAAAATGGTATTTTTTTAGTTAATTCTCTGAATTTTGGAGAGGGAGATACCAATACAATTTTTTTCATACCAGCAGCAAAATGTAAGATCCCAGAAGAAGAGAAATAATTCTGTTCATAAGGCAGGATTATACAATTAGCTTCTTCCATCAAAGCCATGAATTCTTGATCTGTTAAAAAGCGAGGGATAATGGTCAGTGTCGCCTTAGCTTTCTGTTTCAATTGTTCAATTTGCCTTACTACTTCAGATTCTTTGACCATTCCAGCTACAATAATTTCGAGGTCGTCTTTGGTGATTAATGATGAGAGCGTTTCTTTAAAAGCTTTCGTTTTTTTTAAAAATCCCACCATTACGATTTTAAACAGATTTTTTTTAAAAAAACGAATTTTATAAGAATTTGGTTTTATAATAGGAGAACCATGGGGTATAGTAGCTATTTTATTAGGATTCATTCCTTTTGATATAAGGAAATTTCTTGCGTTTTCTTGATGGACTATAAATATGTCAGTAAACATTTGACAATTATTAATCATTTTAATGAATAAATGATCAGTATATATTGAATGAAGAGTAATAATGACCTTTTTGCTCGCTTGTCTTCGTATCTCCTTTAATAGTTCCAAAAAATGATTCTGTGATGGAAATATACTTAGATCATACTGAAAATGAATAATCTCACTTGGATCCCGCCTGATTCTTGTTATTAATAGATCTTTAAAACAGTCTGAGCAAGGTATCTTTAAAGTTATTCTTTTTGAGGGAATGAATTTTGTTATATTCTGTTCTTCATAGTTTTGTGGGTATAAAACCCAGATTCCCCTAGAATCTATTCCTGCAATTGCATTGAGTTCTCGTAAAAGAAATTCAGAATATGTTGCTATCCCTCCAAATGCTTCTGTAATTAATACAACCTTCAAATATATCTATCTCTCTAATCAATTATTTTATCTTATTTGTTTAAATTAATCGCATTTGCCAAATAATACTAATATCTGACAAATTTCATATATGAAGATCTCTTATTTTTTTCTTTTTTGTTTATTTATAAGGATAAAGAATTTTAAACTAATTTCTATACGAAAGTTTTAAAAAAAGCCGTACGTAATGATATTTACTGACATATATATAATAAGAACATGCTGGTGTAACCCTTCAATTTTATCTTTAATTATACTTTTTTAATTAAAGTGCAATTTGAACCACCCTATTCCAGTAAGTATTGACCATTTCATTTGAAAGACAGTTATATGTTTATAGAATAGGGATAAATTGAAAATAAGTGGTGGGATTGCAATTGGTACATGTTATGAATTACGACAAACAATTCCAACATCTAGAACATCTTTTAGATATTGATCTAAGAGATCAACAACATCCTTTACATATTTACACTAATGAATATTGGCATGCAAGAGAAAAAATCGCAGAACGGTTTATAAAATGGGAACTATCTAATTATCTATCTATAATCAAACCATCAAATACTGTTTTAGATTTAGCTTGTGGAGGAGCGTTTTTTGGGCGAAATATCGTGCAGCTAATCGACGCGTCTAAATTTTGCTGTATTGATATTAATCCTCGGCAATTAAATCTAGCTCGAAAATTAAATTCCGAATTAATTGATGTAGAAACTTACGAAGCTCAATTAAATCTTGGAAAGGATCCCCTTCCTTTTGCTTCAAATTCAATTGATATAGCGATAATGATCAATTCAATTTATTACTTATCAGACAGCCAAAAGATAAAACTATTCAAAGAAGTTAGTAGATGTGTACGTCCTAGTGGCAGGTTCATATTTTCAATCGAAAATTCATTGTATTGGCGAAATACTCACCCATATCTTCCACCGTTAGCGTTTTTCTGGTTGTATCCACATAGAATCGCTGAAAAGATTCTTATAAAAAAAGGTTTATCTGAAAAGCTTCCAAAATTCAATCTCCATCATCATTGCAGTGTTCTTACATATTTACGCTTTTTACGTGAAGTACAAGCGGAAAAAGTAACATTATTATTGACTAACACTCTTGAGTATGATGAGAAGTTAGATGATCATGCAACTCCTCCCTTTCCAAATAATGATCCAATAGGGGTAACGATAAACTCTAGAAAAAAAGAAATCATAAACTACTTCAATATTTTTCAACACGGAACTCTTGGAGATAAAATTTATTCAAAAATTGCGAAATCAATGATCCATCTGGGACTCTATAAACTTCCTTTTCTAACAGCGCCTCGTATTGTGTTTTTAGTTCAATTTTAGTAGGTTACTCGACTTGATTTTGAAATTTTATCTAGTGAATTGTTATGCTTTTCACCGTGAATCATTAACCAAACCCAAATTTATCCTCACCCGAGCTTTTCGTATAAAATCAGCTACCCCTTTACGGGTTTATTGTGAGTATCAATCACGCTGGCGGATCGAAGAAGCCCATCGTGACCTAAAACAACAATTTGGATTACCCAACTGTCAAGCCCGTCAGGCATGGGTGGTTTCAGGTTTTATCGGGTTAGTCTATTTTGGATATTGTGTGTGGAAAACGGGCAGGTGGCTGCAACCCCATGTTGAAGTAGAACCTTTGAAATGCCCTTCTTGGGCGGACAAGTTCCATCGAGAGCAAATCTATCAAGAAGCACTAGCTACATCCTGAAAGGAGATGAGTTGATAGTTTTTTAAAGGAGGTGATTTAAAGAGCAACTCGAGTAGGTTATTAAAATTGATAAAAATGTGTTCAATTTTATTCACAAGAGGTCATCAACTAGCTCGTTGTCGAAGCTAATTTCCATCGTGTAGGATGTAACCCAACAGCCTCTATCCTGTCAAGCGTCAACAGCGTTCAGGAATGCTTTTTTCAGAATATTATACTCCCCATTCGCATCGGAATTAATAATAGTGCCTTTTTGGGAGTTGAATAGTCCTCTAGTCATTCTTCGGCCTAGATATTTGCTATGGTGTTCGATTGGCTCGTTATCCAAAAAAGAACACTTACTTGAATAACTTTCATCTTGTTTAATGACCGTTATTCCCTGCTCTGCAGCTTAATATTGATTAGTTTGATTAGGACTTAATAAATTTAGTTTCATCTTCTTTAATGAGTTCAAAAAGCGAAGCTGTGATCCTTATTTTACAGATTTAGTGGTTAAAGGATTTATACGAATGTATTGTAAGGGTAACAAATAACCCATTGCTTTAATTGTTCTACTTGATTATATAAGGCTCTTTTTTACTTCCGTGTTGAGACTCTTGCATAAAGATAGGTTTTTCTCAAGATATCTTTATTGAAAAGTCTATAAACATCCTCTTCGTGATAGTCATAGAACCCTGAGGGTAATTTTTGAGCTGTAATAATCCCCTCTTTCCTATAACAGTAGACTGTCGGTCTCGAAATCAGCAACAACCACAGAACTTCTTTTACTCGCATTAGCCCTCATTTCACTAAAAAGAAAGTTAAAGATATATACTACTTTTTTGAATCCTTCCCATCCAAAAAATGTTATTATTTTCTTGAATATTTGTAGGATCTCTCTCTATTTTTATATCTAACTAACTGTGAAATACCAATAAAATAATCTGGCCATGAAATAGATGAATATGGAGGATCCCTTGTGTGTCAGCTTTAAAAAAGACCCTCAGTTATTTGTCTGATGGATCCATTGTAGAACTCAAAGATAACACTAGAATATTCCAAGTACATTCATATGAAAAAAATCCAATTATTAGCCCAGCAGATCTGGGGTTAACTTGGTATGAAGATGGGCAGTACCTTATTGGATCAATTTTCAATTCAGGAGCAGCTATGTTCAATGAAAAAGTCATACTAAGTCCGAGAGTTCATGCAGAATATCAAAGAGGGCAATTTTTCGATGAAACGCTTCAAATAGAAAGAATTGGATTTAAGAATTATATTTCTAAGATTTGGATCCTTATTAGTGAAGATGGGATTAACTTTGAAAGACATCATAATACATTAATCAAAGGTGATGGTACCTTTCACAATGATTTTTTTCATGGAATTGAAGATACGAGGATCATTAAAACCAATGGACGCTACTTTCTAATCGGATGTGGGAAAGTTTCTCCCCCCTTTCAAGGTTATTTTGGGAGTAAGGGTGATCGAATTGCTATATACTCAACACAGGACTTTGCTGAGATTAATTATCACGGTATAATTGAAGATATTGACATGCGAAATGCTGTAATATTTCCTGAAATCATTTCTGGTGAAAATTATATCCTATTACGTTTCGGAAAAAACATTCATATTGATATCATGGAAGCAGGAATGGACCAATTGCTTCAACCGTTCAAATATAAACAATTATGGGATAAGATGTATCAACGTCGGAAACAGACTACTTTACTTGAAGTAGGACATTATCCCCATGAGAAAGAGAAGATTGGTCCAGGACCATCTCCTATTCGGACGGAAAAAGGATGGTTGTTGATTTACCATGCCGTAGGAGAAATTGATCCCTCCATTGGTCGTGTTTATGGTCTGTATCCAAAGATAAATAGAAGCTATTCAATCTGTGCTGCTCTTCTTGATTTAGATAACCCTACCAAAGTGCTTTGCCATACAAGAAATCCAATTTATATTCCTTCAAAACCGTGGGAATTATATGGTAATGAAATATATCCAATAGATATTCCTGCTGTTGTCTTCCCAATGGGTCTAATTGCAACTAATAATAAAATACTTTTGTATTGTGGTGCTGGAGATAAATATGTCGTTTTATTGAGTTTTTATATAGACACATTTATTGAATATCTATGGCGTGAATGTAGAATATAAAACGAAGAAACCTCTCTCAGCTCAAATTTCCAATGATTAATTAGTCTATTTTTTAAAAAAAGTAGGGGAGATGAAAACTGATATAACTAAAAAAACCGATTCCTACTTAGAAGCGGCTAATGCTATATCAGATTCCTTAACAGTCTTTCGTCCAGAGTGTCGGGCGATCTCTACTGCGTATTTGGCAATATCGAGGCCTTTATCAGTAATAAGCTCATTAAGTAAATCAATCGCACCAGTAGAGACTCGTTTAGCTCCAGCTGCACGAATTACTCGTTCTATTCTTGCGGATGCAAATTCTGGCAATTTTTTCACCTTTTCTCCTTTTAATATCTTTAGACAGAATATATGATTATTTGCTTAAATCTAAGCATTTTACGTGGCAATCGTTGTTTAAAAAGGTCGATATCAGATCCTTTGATAATTTTCCTACTTGAATATTGCGTGATCTTGATTATTGGAGAGTTTCTCAAGGATATTGTAGCGATGATTTGCTTCACATCAATGATAATTAAATCTTTTAATCCTATATTCACGTCTAAAATGAAAGTTTCATCATTTGTTGGAAATCGTGGTAGAGATCGCTTATTTTTAGAATTATATAAGGTGTTTGATAATATTGTCTGGATATCATATATGATTATGTTATCTTTTTTTTGATTTTGGTGCTAGACTATAGAAATGGGTAAAAAACTCCTTTAAAAAACCGAACTTTATAGTGAAAACTGAATTATCCATAAGATTTATAAAAAAGATTAAAAGTTAGGTCTTTATGAATAGAAGACCAGATTATAAATGAGAAAAAAATTATTTTTTGGATCGATAATACTGTCTTCTAACAAGGATATTAAAAATTAGCCTCCATAAAATGACTTAGAATTTTGTCTAATTTTTTGAGCTAATTTAGCGAAAAATGTGAGAAAATATGAATATATATGCCGACTCCGAAATGAAATCTGAAGAAGAAAACAAAAAAATTGAAGACTTACAACCACTTGAAGAAAATATCGCTGTTACGTTTGAAGTGGTTGAAAAAGGTGAAATAAAAGATGTTTACAAACGATATTCTGGCGAAACTCATCAAGTTTGCGATTTTAAAGTAGCTGATGATACAGCTCAAATCATTTTAACTCTTTGGCAAGACGACATTGATGCAACTGAAGTTGGCCAGACATATAAATTAGAGAATGGATTTGTAAATCTATTTAACAACCGACTTCGTATAACAAAGGGTAGATCAGGAGAACTTAGTAATGTAGATGATGAAGAGTTCGAGGAACTCAATCTAGATAACAACCGTTCAGATGAATACCACGAAGATCCCCGTCGACGAAGAAGACGTACTAGTAATCGCAGCGACTATTTTGACCCCTCTCACCGCAATCCACGTGTCCAGAGAAAAGATAGATGGCGATATTAATTCATTATTTATAATTTCAAGTTATTTTTTAAATCTTGGCTTAAAACCTCACTAAAAAACACCTGACAAGATCGTAAAAGACTCTCGAACAGGACAAAAAAACTCAAAAAGACGAGTAAAAGCAGTGGAAGGGGTAACTGGAGAATTAACTGTCTTTTTAAGATTAGTTGAAGGAAAATGATTCCCCCAATAGCGAAGATGGTCATCAATGATCCCGTTGACTTGTGCAGGACTTTTTAACCCGCGATCAGAGATGATTGCCTTGATTTCACGATTGACACCTTCAATACGATTCGATTGGATGACTCCTCCTCCCATCAATTTATAAGTGATGTCTAGCAACAACTCTAACTCCTCGACGGAAGAATTCTGGAGAGATGACTCCTTGAGAGGAGGAGAGAGCCATTGAATATTCCAACCCACGGAGACTGGGTGAGGATGAAAACAGAACCGTCGACCGTGTTTCATAAGACTTTTTCGTCCTCGTCGTTGTTTCAGGCTCTTACGAGCTTTGGGTTTTAGTGCATGACGTGGCCGACGTTTTTGGTGATCTTTTGAGCCTTTCGGTCTGCCACACCTTCGTTTGGGAACATTAAGATCGTATGATTTATGTGTTCGCGTATACGCTCTTCCTTCAACTGGCTGATTAGTAACAAAGCTTTTATAAGGCATTTCCAAGCTAGTCTGATGTATTGTGTCCTTGTTTTCCGTTGGGCAGAAATGATGAAGCCGAACTTTATCCCAGGGGTGACTATGGACGTGTTCAATTAAGAAACACTCCTCTTTCAGCTTTTCACAAGTCTTTTGATAGGCAGTCCAAGCGTTTCCAACAAAGATGATCAGTGAGGGAAGCTTGTCTCTTACAGCGTAAATTAATGCGAGATAGTCTTCAGTCTTTCGGGTGCGACTGAACTTCCAACCTAAAGGCTCTCCTCTCGCATTAACCAATAGAATTAAGCACCAAGAGGTGTTCCCAAGGGTAAAAAAGGTCTCATCCCACCAAACAGCCCATTCCAGTGGAACAGGAAGCTGGGTCTCTTGTTGCAGTCGTTTTCTTCTTTTGGCGAGAATGGCCAGTTTCTGTTCCAACGCTTCCCGAAAATGGTGTCTAATCATCGATATCAGGCTGGGACTGACCTTATGAACGGTCACTACTGCTTTTGGTGTCAATCGCTCTTCAAACAGGTCGTATACAATTCTCTCCAGTAATACACTTGATAATTGAAGGAATATCCATGAGGTGTGCACATAAAACGAACAATGATGACGGTTACAGTAAAACAATTCCGGTTTCTCCCTATGATTCCTATCAGGGCCATTCTTCTTGATCTTTCTGCGGTTTGGCCCACATTTTGGACAGAGAATTTCGACTTCTGCGGAACCTTTAAGAAACGGTTCTATTATTGGGTTCTCAGATACAGACGCTTCCAGTCTGAACCTTGCATGGTAGGATTGGGTCATTGTAGTTCAAACACGACCTTTTCCTCCCAATGTAAATGCTTTTCCGGAGTTAGTTAGCAAAGGTTATTAAAATAACTCATAATTTCTTATATTCTCTTTTTTTTAATGCAATTCCTGATTTTTAACTGAATTTAATAGCTCTAGAGAGAAGTGTAGGTTATTCATTATTTTATTTCCAGAAGTTTTATTGTGAAAATTAAATTTTTCCCAGCCAGAGGATGATTAAAATCAAGTAACACATGACTACTAGTTACTTCTAGAACTGTTGCGAGAATTGATCTTCCGTCTTTTAGTTTAACATCAATTATTGTGTTATTTTTTAGATTTCTTTCTTTAGGTCCTTTAGGGATCTTTTTTACCTTTTTTGGATTATATCCTCCATATGCTTCTTGAGGTGGTATTTCAACTTCCTTCTCTTGTCCAATTTCCATTCCAATAACAGCATTATCAAGTCCTTTTATCACCTCCTCAGCCCCTACTTCAAATCTTAATGGCTGATTTTCCTCGGATTGATCAAAAATGGTTTTATCACGTAATCTTCCATTATATTTAATTTCCACTATATCCCCAATTTCAACAATTTTATTTTTTGCTTTTTTTTCTTTTGATACTTCCATCTTTGTTTCCCATCTACTATCTACAATCTCGGCGCACCTTTTGTACGGCCTATCCAATCTAATTCTTTGAGTTCCCCGAACTTATCTTGGAAAAGTCTATAGTAGAATAGCTCTTCCTTCGTATTTAAAAGCCAACCATTCATTAATTCACGTTCTTTTACAAATTCTTGGTCACTTATCTGCTTTTCGATATAATGAGATATCTTTTCTTCAACTCCTGCTCCTTTCCAAAATTTGGCTTTAGTGCGGTGTACAATGCTTTTTGGGAGATATTCTTCCATCGCTTTCCGTAAAATCCATTTTTCAATATTATTACGGATTTTATACTGTTCTGGAATACAAAAAGCAAAATTTACTACATCTGAATCAAGAAAAGGCACATATGCGACAATTCCGTGGGCAGTGGCACTTCGATCTACTCTCTGTAAAGCAGTGTCATGTAAACGGTTTGTAATATCTATTAGTTCGTCTGTGAGGTTTGGAAATTCATCTGATTTAAGATAAGCATATCCCGCAAACAGTTCATCGGCTCCTTCGCCAGAAAAAACAGAGTTTACGTATTTTGCCGCTTTTTCTGCCACAATAAAATTCATAATACTTGAGCGGACTAGTAATGCATCAAAAGATTCAAGATGGTAGATTACTTGAGGAAGCATTTCTAGAAGCTCATTAAAGGTCACTATATGTTCAATGTGTTCAGTTTGAAGATAATTTGCGACCTCTCTAGCAGCAAGAATATCAGGAGATTCTTTTAATCCTACAGAGAACGTATATAATTTTTTAAGGTGAGAATTAGCAAGTGCTGCGACCATGCTTGAATCTAGACCTCCTGATAGCCAACAACCTGTTGGTTCGTGATCTAGCTTGATAAATTTTACCACTGCTTTGTCCAAATACCTAAATAACTTTTTTGCTATATATTTGGCTGACTCTTGAGTTGGAGGTTGCTTCTTCAATTCATAATATCGACTAGTGCGTACTCCATTATATTTATGACCTGGAGGAACCTGATTAACATATGAAGTAAAGTCAATCAAGGCTTTTACCTCTGATGCAAAATATAGAGTTCCTTCAGTGTCATGTCCAAAATATATAGGTGTAATACCTAGTGGGTCACGCTCTAGAGTGATTGAATCTTTGGTAAAGCACACCCGTGCATATTGAAGATCACCAATTGCATCTTCAATGCAATGAAAATTTTGACAACCAACTAGATTTTTTTGAGCTTCAGGGTATACAATTCCAAGGGTTACACCATTAGTTTCTATAACCTTTCGTCCTAAGCCTCCTCGGTGTTCAAGGTCATCCAGCATTTGGTTTATTTCTTCTTTTTTCCCTTCCTTCGTTATGCCACATATTCCAGCCATTTATAAGTATCCTCGTTTCTAAGTAGGTCAAAGATTTCAGTACATCCGGCGTAAATACACATTGAGAAATCATCTGGTCTAACTTGTTTATCTCGATATGTGTTGTGACCTCAATTTTGTGTTATACACGACTCTTTCGATGGATGTGAATTCTTCAGCTTTTGTTTACCTTATTTTCTTTGTAAATGTGATTTTCGAATAATCTATCTTATGTTTCAATTTAAGGATTAATTAGATTTTATTTAAAAAATTAACTCTATTATGAAGTTAATAATGTTTTTTATGACTAAAAATCGTGTTAATTAAGAAAACACTTAACTATAAGTAAAAATTAGAAGAGTAATAAATTTATCATATATGATATTTCAATAGAATAAAAGAATGATATATCAATTTTTCACTTTCTACTAAAATTTCTAGTGGATTACGAAATCTATATAATATAGTTTTTTAGTACTCCATAATAACCAATAAAGACATCTGATAATTGTTTGGGAATAAAGCATTTGTTTTTCAATATTAAAATCCTATCGTTCATCTATTCTCTTCTTTGTCACCTGAGGATGTGAGACCAAGAAAAACCTTAAATGCTGATAGATCAGGGTTTAAGATCATTAGAAAACAATAATTCCCTGTTATTCCCTTATTATACCTGTTCATGTTTAATAACATTTAGAAAAAGGAGGTAATATAATCATGGGAAGGAAAAGAAAAAGTAGAGGAAGATCAAAAGGGAAAAAAGGTGCCACTCAAAGAGTCCAATGCTCTGCTTGCGGACAACTTGTACCAAGAGATAAAGCAAAACGAAAGACGGTATTTAAGTCATTAGTTGATCCAATGATAAGAAAGGAATTAAGACAACAAGGAACTCGTGTTCCTCGCATTCCAATGATTCGATATTACTGTGTTTCTTGTGCTATACATCGAGGAGTTGTTCAAATCCGTTCTGAAGAACGCAGAAGAAGTGCGTACCACTATTAATCAAAAAATAAAATGTTTTATTTATCCTACAAAATGAAAATAGTCTATTTAAGAAAGTAACAGATTATAGTCAGGTTTTTTTCGTTCAACCCCACTTCCCTTTTTTAATCAATTACCAACTTCTATTACTTTTAATTTCACTTTTAATGTTTTACCCGCAAGAGGATGATTGAAATCAAGAATTAGTCTATCTTTAGTTTCCTTTAATACTTTTGCTTTTAATTCTTCATTGTTTTCAAATTTTAAAATGATTTCTGTATCTGGATCAATTTTTCCTTTTTTTTGAGGTTTTTCAATTATGTGAATTAACTCTGGAATAGGAATTCCATATGCTTCGGCTGGCTTTAAGGTAATTTCTTTTTCCTCACCTTCTTCCATACCAATAAGAGCATTCTCTAAACCAGTGATAAGATCACCAGAGCCAATTCTAGCTTTTAATAGTTTACCATGCATTTCTGAACTATCAAAAAAAGTTCCATTAAATGATTTGGCTTCGAATTTTATTTTCACAATGTTTCCATTTTTAATTACCGTCATAACTCCTTTTCCTCTTAAAATCACTGAATATTATTTATGATATTCGTTCATTTGTGTTCTTAATATGTAAGCGATGGTTTATTGTACCATCATTGGTATTTTTACCTCTCTCTTGATTTCCAGAAAATCATTTTGAAAAAGATTAGAACTATTAGTATTCTACAAAAATAGAGCATAAGCTAAAGATTTTGATTGATACTAACATTTGCGAGTTTTATATCGACTTCTTTTATAGTTCCACGCTTTAACTGATGAGCTATTTCAATTGCTTTCTTAGCTATGTTTGTACCATGATCTGTCACTATCTCATTTAATGTATCAATAGCATCAGAAGATACTCTAATAGCTCCTGACTCTCTGATAATCTTTTCAATTCTTGCTGCCGCAAATATTTTCATATTTTTCACCGTAATTAAAATTCTCATTTTATTTGAAATTTAAAGACTAGTACATTCTATTGTGTAATAAATGACCACAATTTTTATTTGACAGTTGAAGATAATTTCAATTACTTAACATAAGTGAATGAAGACCAAGATGATTCGTATGAATGAGTTCCATTCAATTTCATTTATGAAAAAAGGATTTTTTAAAACTTTTGCTAATTTAAAATGGTTTCCCCTTAAAAAACTCTTGGCAAAGTTGTATTATGAGATTTACTAACTTCAAGCTCTTAGTTTTAACAATTTAAAAACAAATTCTACCTTAGTTTTCTATAATCATAAATTTAATTTTATTTAAAGAGTTTAGGGAATATTAACTTTATAACACTATAGCGTGTTTAAAGACAATAATTTTCTTGATGTTCTCTCGAAAAAGGTATATCTAAATATTTATCGAGATTTAGATACTGAAAATAATTACTAACTGCTTATTCTATGATATTATTGACATTCCTAGGACGGACGACAATTTTCATGAAAAACTCATTTGCTTCTAGTGTTAATCTAGCTTTAACTATAGGATGTTTTAAGAATTCTTTCTGTGATGGATCAATCAATAATTTAGATTTAATCCGTTTATTAATTGTTGCAATTGATACAACTACTTCCTCCTCATTTAATAATATACTTAACAATCTATTATCTAAATCAATACTCAAACTTTTAAAGAAATGTAATTTTTTCCTATTTTTCTTGTATGTTGAAACAACCTTATCTCTAGCTCTTACTGCAAGATTCGCTGGAATGTTATATTTCAATCTAACATCTTTATAGGTCAGATGATGAAGTGCAACTGAATTAAAACAACCTTCATTGTATGCAATATTGCTGATATAGTTGCAGACCTCTCTATAGATTCTTATAGTATTTTTTAACTTGGAAGAATCTTCTTTGGAAGTTTCCAACTTACCTGAAATAGTATAGCTAGGTTGCATTCTTCATCATATGACCTGAAATTATTTGAGTATCAATTAGATTTGTCTAGTAAGTTCAATCCCTAGTGATTATAAGATTTCCATAGGTGTCAACTTTTAATTGCCATCCATAATTAACTATAGTGGTCGTTTACTCTTCTTGTATGATAGCTGGGCCATGGATAACGTGATCAGCACGTAGTATACTTCGATGATAGATTTTATATTTTTTAATATAATTAGATATCTGAATGTTTTGTGTTCCATATTTTGCGGCTTTAGACGTATTAGATGCTAATTTAATTTTACTAAATCCGGGTTTTGATAATTTTTCGGATGCCATTATCCGTATATTAACAATCTGAATAATAGCATTTGAAAAATAATGCCCATAATTTGCTTCATGAATTTTATGAAATTGATTTTTAATTTTCACTAAATCTCTCTGTAACATTGTTAATTTGTCGTATTTCACATTTAGTTCATAATTTTGTCGTAAATAGCGTAAATCTAAAGAAATATCCATTGAGCGATTTTTTGAAGGGACTTTATTTTTCTCAAAAAATTGATTAGCTTTAAGTGATAAGCGATTGAAAATTTGATTGATTTTCTTTATGTTTTTTAAATTCAAGTTAAGCATTACAGTTTCAACAAAATAAGTAGACATATCAGCAAAAAGAAGACCCCAAGCAGAGAAAACTCCAGGCAAGAGGGGTATAATAACATTTTTTATGGCCATCTTTTCTGCTAAGTCACATGCATGAAGTGGTCCAGCTCCACCAAATGCTATTAAGGTAAATGCTCTTGGATCGTAGCCTCGATCTATAGATACAAGTTCGAGTACTCGTAACATATTTACATTAACAATATTGATTATGCCTTGAGCTGTCTCCTCTAAAGGTAGATTCACAGTTTTAGAGAGATTTATTAAGGTTTTTATGGCCAATTTTGGGAAAAACGTTTGTTTTCCACCCAGAAAATAATCAGGTGCTAAATGGCCTATTACAAGATGAGCATCAGTAACCGTGGGATTTATTCCACCTTTTCCATAACATGCTGGTCCAGGAATAACCCCCGCACTTTTAGGCCCTACTTTTAAAAGTCCACCAGGATTTATCCACGCAATACTTCCAGCTCCAGCGCCAACTTCGGCAATATCAAGCATAGGAAATCGAACAGGATATCCACTTCCTTTTAATCTTTGACTATGATGTATTCCTCCGCCTATTTCGTATTCTGTTGTATACTGGTATGTGCCATCTAATATAATTCCAGCTTTTGCACCTGTTCCTCCCATATCAAAAGATATTGCACGTTTTATGCCTAATACTTTTGTAAGCTGGGTTGCAGCCATAAGACCTGCAGCAGGCCCTGATTCTACAAGTTTATGAGGCTGTTTTTTTACATTCCCTGGCAGAATGGTGCCTCCTCCTGAATGCATAATTGTAAATTTAATTTTAGACCCATTTAATTTTGTTAATTCTTTTTCAAGTTCATTCAAATATTTGATTACTTGTGGAGCAACAGCTGCGGCAACTACTGTCGTACTAGCCCGCTCATATTCCCTAAATTCTGGTGAAATTTCGCTAGAGACAAATATGTAATCCTTCGGCATATATTTAAGGCCAATACTCTTTATTTGCTTTTCATGTACCGGGTTTTCAAACGAAAATAACAGAGTAACTGCCAATGATTCAACACCATTTTCAATCAAGTTTTCTATTATTCTTGTGGTGTCTTCAATATTTAAAGGACTCAATATTTTCCCATCAGCATTTATTCTTTCTTTTATTTCTTTAATTAAATGACGAGGGACTAAGGGCTTGGGAGGATCTATCATAAGATCATACAGATTATGTCTCTGCTGTCGTCCAATTTCCAAGATATCTCTAAATCCCTCTGTAACTAGCATACCAACACATGCTTTATTCCCTTCCAAGATAGTGTTTGTGACAATTGTTGTTCCATGGACTAATTCTTGAATGTCTTCATGATTAGAATCAAGGTATTTCCTAATGTGAAATAATCCTTCAATAAAGGCTTTATTGGGATATTTTGGATTTGAATGAACTTTTGTTGAAAAAATTTTTCCTCTCTTTTCATCAAATAGAACTACATCTGTAAATGTACCCCCTATATCTATAGCTGCTCTCATAAATTAACCTCCTTGGATTTTACGGAGGTTTGAGGTTAAAAGATAGTCAACAGTTCCAGCATTCGTTAAAACAACACCATAATCATCTCGTAATTGTTTGTTACTTATTTTTCCTGATAAATAGTCTTTTATTACAAGATCACGTTCAATCGCTGGGCCAAAACCTCCGCCACCTGCAGTCACCACTCTGAGAATTTCCCCCTTTTTCATTATAAAATTTGATAATTTAGAGTGTAACACTTTTTGTTCTCGTGTTTCCGGATTTAACAGGAATTGTTCACATTCTCCAGCTGATCCTCCCATCAATCCACCAAGGTAGGCAATTATTGCAATTA
The DNA here is from genome assembly GCA_029856365.1 of Candidatus Hodarchaeota archaeon. Lineage (GTDB taxonomy): Archaea > Asgardarchaeota > Heimdallarchaeia > Hodarchaeales > Hodarchaeaceae > Hodarchaeum. The sequence continues at coordinate 4,621 of JAHQWW010000049.1, read as the reverse complement.
TTTGGTGCAATTATTTCAACGGTTATGGGATCAATTTTTTGTCTTTTCATAAGCAGAACAACATAGATTTTCTATAAACAAATCTCATTATTAGAAGCTTAGCAGAAGAACGCGAATAATACGATACTAATCTAAAAATCATCAATTTAGTATTTGAAAAAATCTAAGAAATAGTTGAAAGTTATATCAGAGGTGATATAGCTGATCTTTTCGAGAATTGCTTAGCTCCATAATCTTCCAATTCTTTCTCTAAGAGTGGGTAACCATTCTCTTCTAAAATTATATTTAAGCGATCTAATTCGGATAAAACAGTAAATGAATTTGGATCAACAGCTAAACATTTCCCATCAATAATAGCAGTGTTAATCTCTCCACGTGCCAAATCAGATCCCTTCAAATGTGGTGCATCTAAAATCCCTAGGTTAACTGCTGTTGTTAACGTTAATGGATGGATAAAAGGGTCTTTTACTGATCCTTCTGATATATTTCGAATTGCTTGAAGAATTAAATAACTATCAGATATAAGCTTTAATTTATATGCCTCAAGCTTTGGATCTAAGTTGATTGAAGGTAAACCCTTTATAGAATTTGAAATCACTTTGTGAGCTATTTTAGCACTTTCTATCACATCTTGAGACGTAGCAGCATGATCAGCTTCGCAATAGCTAACTACATGGACAATATGTGGTTTGACAAACATCGCCATTTGAATAGAAGAAGCCAGTTGCCCTTTCGCAAGATGAGGATCCTCGGGAAAACTCAAGAGTCCAGTACGAACCTGACGATACGTAGTAAAAGTTTCAGTATGTAAACTTTCGATCAATTCTGTCTTAGCTAACATTTTCGCTAAATCATATCTGGGTGATACACCAATAGGAGTATTGAACATCATTTGAGAAATATAATTTTGTACTCCAGCCTTTTTTGCATTGTAAGCACCAAGGTAGGCAGCTGCAACAGCAATTGCATCTGGAGCTGAACGAAGACTCCAATGATGAGATTCATTTGCTTCAAAAGGGATGTTATGTGCACCATGCCATGCCATATTAGCTTTATTCTCTTTAATCGCATCCTGTAATGCCCTACTACTTCGACTGTCCAATTCAGAATACCAAAATAGGGGAGTGGCCCCCCAGGCATTGTTAATTGTTTTTTTAAGCAGTCTTGCCATTTTTATTAAATTTCTTGTGCCTGAATAACAGCGTAATAGAGGATAATTCCCACATCTCGAAGCCTTATAAAACTTAATTAAATCTTCTTTTGAACGGATTGGAACCCCGCCTGCTCCCTGTTCTGACTTTTTCATTTCTTTAGGGCTAAAAAAGTGTTCTTGAAAATTTTGATCTGGGCCAATCGAGACAATATCAATGATTTTAGCTGATGCTATTGTTTCGATACCCTTTTGGGTTTCTTCAACAGAAGGGACACCAAAATGGGCACGTAATAAAGGATAAGGATAATATAATTCTATTCGATCAATTAAATTGTTGGGAAAGGATTTTCTTTCCTTTAAAGGAGATAATGAATTCCTCAAATATTCAATAACATCTTTTTCTGTTGCGTTTCCACCAAAAAGCCGATTAAATATTCCCAATCGCCCAACAGCATTGCACACAGGACTAGTACCCCCAAATATCCACTTTTTCTCACTCATTTTAGGAGTGATTTTGTTATCAAGTTCCTTTACAATCTCAACACATGCTTCTGGCGTTAAACGATAACTTAAAGCAATTATTTTTGGATCCACTTTTTTTATTTCTTTAATAATATCTTCAATTGTGTTTGGAGGGCGCAAGAACGATGTTTCATAACCTTGTTGTCGTGCAATTTGCATAAAATGAAATACTCCAGCAACATGAACACATGAACCTAATGTGGCACATAATATGAGATTTTTATTGGTCATTTCTCTAATACACTCTCCTGTTTCATTATTTCAATATAGAATTCATCAGCAAGAGTCACATACTCCTTTAGTAAGTAAAATGGAATTTTATGGAGTTCCAATGACTCTATAGTTCTACCAAGAGATCTATAGTCCTTATTGAACATACAGTTGGCTAAATTGATGATGGCATTAATGAAGGGGGTCTGAACTTCGGCTGCCTCTCCAAAGCTGGCTAGTGGAATTAAACCAGTTGGAATATCTTCAAAGATATAACGGACATTTAAGGTTGATGGTGCCATAACGTTTTGATATTCCTTTGTGTTATGAATAGTTTCACATAGATTGCTTCCATTGCTTCCATAGACTGAATGTAACCATTTTTGTAAAGTAATTGCCCGTACTCCGTAAGCAGCTGCTACAGTAACTCGTTCATTGTCCATTTTTTCTAGAAAAGAAGCAACTGATGGAGATACTCCATCAATATAATGTCGGTAATGAACGTTTGGATCCTCACACCTAGCAACATTCAATAATAAAGGAGTAGGATGAAAAATTGCACCAATATTATCGAAAGACGTGTTCAACACAGATTCAGTTTCCCCAAAAGCGCTATTAAGATCACTCAAGAATGGTATAATTTCATTATTATCACAGGATGGAAATGCTGAAACTGGTACTCTTCTTTTTATCCCAGAAATTGTTACTTGGCCTGGTTTTGAACATCGTGATACAAATAAGAGAGATTGAGCTTCTACCACTTGTGGTTTAAAAGGGCCATTGTTTTCTCGGATGGAATTACTGACTTCAATTGCGCCTCCAGTTCTCCCTGGATTTAAAACAACGATTTGATTGTCATCCAAATAAGGAGCAATTCGTGCTGCTATTTCTTTATGTGCATTAGCGGTTGTTACCACCATTATTAACTTACTTTCTTCAATAACCTTATGAATTGAGGGCGAAACAAAATCAATGTCAAAATGTCCCTCCAATAAGCCTGAGGATGTAACCCCTTTATTCTTTTTTATAGCTTTAAGAACTGATCTAGACCGATTCCAAATCTTAACTTTATACCCTTTTGATTTCGCATATGCTGCAAACGCATGTCCTCCATTTCCTAGCCCGAGAATAGATATGGAGTTGTCTTGAATCTTTTTATTTTTCATATAAAATCCTCCAATCAAAAAGTACAGCAATAATCCTTTTATACTGTTTATTCGTATTTTAAATAATTCTTGTTTATTAATTATTAATTTAAAGAGTAATTTATTGTTTATTTGCTGATTATCCAATCAACAAACGAAATCCTAATCAAAAAGTTAGTTTCTTAGAAAATCGGAACTGTTGTCTCTTTTTTACTAACTTTATTCACACGAATAGATATAGGAAAAGCATAGGTATTTATCTAAATAATAAATTATGCAGAAATATTTTATTAACTTTTTGGATATATTAGACCTAAAATATATAAATAATACAACTATTTTGGTATCAAATTACTATAAAATATGTGTATTTCATATATGAAAATAGCGTAATTTTGATATTAATCTATTTTCTTGTGTCATGAGGGATAGTATAATCACAAATGACTTATTTCTTATAGTTAATTTTGTTACTAATATTGTAAATAGAAATGGAGCGGAAAAAAATGGGAAAAAGACCTGCTTACTGCTATACTCGAGTTGATAGACCTCCATACACGCGGAAGAAATACATTAAAGGCGGTCCTGAACCAAAAATTCGTGCTTTCGATTTCGGATCACCAGATAAAGAGTTCCCCTTAGAAGTATCATTGATCTCTGATGAAAGATGTCAAATTTCCCATAATGCTCTAGAAGCTGCTCGAATCCATGTAAATCGATTTTTAACGCGAAATCTAGGTCGTGACAACTACCATTACCGTGTTTGTATCTATCCTCATCATCGGATCCGTGAGAATAAAATGATGACTGGTGCTGGAGCAGATCGTTTACAGGATGGTATGCGAAAAGCTTTTGGTAAAGTAATTAGTGTTGCCGCGCGTGTGTTTGAAGGTGATCGAATTCTCTTCGTTCGAACTTATCCAGAGAATGTTACAGTAGCTAAGGAGGCATTACGTCGTGGTAAATCCAAATTTCCTCCCCCCTGTCGGATCAAGATCACAAAAGGTCAGGAACTAGTTACGTGACGCAGTATGTAATTTGGGATCATACTGGAATTCTATAGTGATTTGTTTTTCAATCACCTTGAGCTCCTTCTCTAGAGAAAACAAAAAAAGGTAGAAAAACTATTATTTTGTTAATCTACTTTTGAAGCGTAATTTTCTTCGAGCTGCTTTTCTTCGTGCTACACGTGATTCAGGAATAGTTTCACTGTATTCTTCCATTCAAATTCACCTCTTCTCCGAAGTTAAATGACATTGATGTTGTCACTACTAATAATTACCACCTTATTCTTCTTAATAAATCTTATGTTCTAATTGTTTTTCTCAATCACGCATTTTTTCAAGACATATTGCTGATTATTGTAGGTAATAGTTTTAAGTAATAGGAGTTCGATGAAACTGATCAATGGGATGGAGGTATTCTCACTTAAAAATTAGTCAATTAATTATGGTTGATATTGGGGTTGTCAACCATATATAATTGACAGGATTATTCATTTGATACTATAACGATGTAGGAGCACTTAGTCAAGAAGTAATTGTGATCAAACCCTTTTAATTATATTATTGCCTAATTGTTACTTTTTAAT
>JAHQWW010000185.1 GCA_029856365.1 Candidatus Hodarchaeota archaeon | reverse complement strand
TAAAGCCGTACCCAATTATCGCTTCAAAAATCGTTCTAGCGGGTGTTTCTCAAGGGTCTGAATTAGCTTTGGTTGCTCTTTTTTCAGGTCTTGCAACAGCAACAAAGTTTATTAGCGTGATCCCCTCTTTTGGCGGTTTTTCATACCAACTTACTGACAAGGATTCGTTGCGAAACAAGAAGGAAAATATTCGCGGTTGCTTTATAGTGGGTGAACGAGATCCAAGGTTCAGCAGAACCAAGACTTTCTTTGAACTCTTGAGGGAGAATGGTGTAGAATGTCAACTCTTTTCTTATCCCGAGCTAGGTCATCAGATCCCAGATGATTTTGACCAAGTTTTAGCCAAGGCGGTGGATTTTGTACTAACAGAGAAGCTTTGAAACAATCAGTGTTAATCCAGCCTTTGACGCCGTTTATGTGAATTCTAGATAGATGTTTTACATAATTAACTTGTTGTAGTATCCAGTGAATTGGATTTGTTCCTGATTTCGTATGTAATGGCGGAAAGGATGACTATGAACATCAATCCGAGAGATAAAATGCCAAAAATCCATTGAATACCATACGTAAGATCAGCGTTAACAAACCACAGCAGAGGATACCCAAAGATTGCGATTTCCACGCCAGCCCAGAATGTTATCACAAGCATAAGAACAGACCAAGGCCATAATTTGACAAGGAAATCCCGTACACCAAGAGAGAGCCGTCTATTCCACCACGTTAATGGTTTATTTATCCTGGTTGCCGTAATTGTAGCAAAGATTGTAAAGAAGACTGGCCCATAACCACCACCGACTAACCATAATATGATTGAGAGAAGTAATAGTATTCTGGCACCATATTTCCTATCAATGAACAAAATAGCCCAAATCGTGACAAAAAGACCGAAAATCATTGCTAGGACACCAGTCCAAAAGAAGTTTGGTACAACTGTTATGGCCGTTTCAGTGGCATTCTCCCAAATCCTCTGTTCAGGACCAATTGCATCTATCCATATACTACTGGGGATAACATTACCTTGAAGCATTTCAAAGAACCCATGTTCTATGCCAGCAAGTCCAACAAGAACGCCCAATGTTGAGGCAGCTACTCTTATCGCACTCATATTATACCAAGTTGATATCCGATTTTGATTGTTCATTCGTTTCACCTTTTCTCATTTTTCAGAATCCATTGAAGTGTTTTTAGTAACGATTCTTTTATAGGTCGTGATTTCCATCCAAGTTCATACTGATTTTCGTTAATATTGCGATTTCCACTTGATCAAGATCCTGGTTAAAAAATTCATGAATGTGTTAATCCAGCCGTTGACGACACTGTGAATCTAGAATATACAGAAGTTGAAAGGGGTGAATAGATTTATTGGTCATTTTTCACTTTATAAGCATCATTTTAATTTGGCTGGTTTGACGACATTGAATCCAAATTATCCAACAAAGATTTAAATAATACTTTAGTGTTAACTCGGATAACTACATATCTTTATAAATTCTTAAAATTAAAAATACCATTGGGTTGAAATGAAAGAAAGAGCGGTTCTAGATACCTCTTTTCTAGTTAATTTAAAAAGATTGGATGTATTGAAGTATCTTTGTGATGTCTTTGAAGAAATATTAATATCTCCAGAAGTATGGAAGGAATCTTTTCAATTTCATGATGATTTAGAAAAGTTAACATGTATTAAGAAAGAAAAATTGACGACCGCTGAAAGAGAAAGAGTTAATGAATTACATGAAGAGTTTTCATCTCATTTTTCAGGTAAACATTTCGGAGAAATTGAAGCATTAGTGTTATCTCAATCACGGGGATTTTTTCTCGTCATTAGTGATAATTTTGCACCATGGTACATTAGAAAACATTATGAGGAATATTCTAAAGTGTACATTTTCAGAGGAACTTATTTTTTTGCCCGATTGTTAGAATTAGGCAAAATTAAAAAGAAGTTTTTTGATAAGCTTATTGGTACTTACTCAACAAAGGATATTTCTCGTATAAAGCAGAGGTATAATAATCATGAGTAATGCAAGACAATTAGCGGAAGAATATATGGAAAATTTTGAAGAATGGGAAAAAGAAGCAAAAGAAGAAAGGTTAAAATCAGTTAATTGGGATTTAATTAACAAAAGATGTTCTAAAAAGCAGATTGAAGCCATAAAACTATTTGTAGAATTTCGACTTTATGAAGGAGCCGCTTCAATTGCAGGAATGAGTATCTTGGACTTTGTTAACTTGTTAGATGAGCTAGGCGTTTCTAGAGGGTAGTAATTTAATTTCAAGGAGGATACTCAGGTCACTGATCATCTTCAAGGGCATTCAATTGATGTAGCATATATAATAACCACTTATATTTTGAAACAGACACCCATTGTAACCCGTCCCAATTATGGACTTGGACCTTTGACAAATATCGAAATCTCCATAATTCAGTCACTTACCCCAACTAATACTACTAGTACAGACCCAACAACTATAGAAACTACAACAAGTACTGCAATAGGTACTTCCTCGGGTCTTAGTGTAGTAATAGTTGTCACAGTCTTAAGCACTTTTTTTATACTTCTTCGAAAGACCAAGAAATGAAAAAAATAGTCAATTCTGAGAAATATTGGTACTCGTGATAATACAGTCAATTAAGGATAATAGAGAAAAAATTTATACAAAAAAATGAAAAAATCTGTGATTTATTTAACCTTTCATCTTTAAAAGATAATTTAAGTGAACATCAACGAAACATTGATTCTATTAAACGAGGAGTTAAAATGACAAAAAAGACATTTTATGTGAAGTATTATAAAGTTGGACTTTGGCGAAGGATGACAATCGGTGGAAATATTCCATTTTACGCACATATAGGTTGTTATGGAACAGGTGGATATGAATTCCATATTTATTTTCTGACGCCTGATAGCCCAAACCAACCAAATGTTACAAATCTAGCAAATAAATTTGGTAGAGTGTTCTTACCTTCTGATCAATTCTTATGGTATTTAAATTTCTTACAAAATGAAAAACCTGTTTATGCAACAATTAATGATGTAAAACCTGAATGGAATGGCTTACATACAAGTTTAGAACCAATTGGTGAACAAGAACTTTAAACCGGTTGTTGTTATCAATATGTCCGCTTCAATCCTGCATGCAATTTTCATTAGTTTTAGTTGTGACCATACAATGGTAGAAATGGTAATGAGGTGGTATTAACCACAATCATAACAGGGAGTAGTAAAAACTATTATGAATATAGCAAAAATGGCTATGCAAATAAAATATTTACAATAATTCTTCTTTTGTCAGATCTATAGTCTTTCTTTTTTTCTACTTTGGTTCCTAAATCTATTATTTCTTCCTCTAATTCTTGAATTCTTTCACTCTCACCATTCATTTTTATTTCTTCTCTCTATCAGAGTAGTGTTGATTGAGGACAATTAATGATTGTAAAAAACTATTTTAAAAATCAGAGATATGTGCAAAAGATAATCCTACAAAAATATGCTTCTTATTGAACAAGAGAGGTAATGAGAACGTTTGATGAAAAATGACCAACACCCTACTCTTGTTCAGCTATGGGGTGGGTGTCACAACTGAATCGATAAAGATACTTATAGTAACTGTTGATAGTGATGGGTGGAGGGGAGTTTTCCCCTTCTTTCGTTATTCTTGTCCGTGCAACCTTTTAAGTTCTCATGTGATTTAAGGTTGGAAATCTCTCTTTAATCTCTCAATGCTTCTTTTTTAACAGAATTATACTGATTATACCAATGATACCGATGCTGATGCCAAAACTAGGTGTTAGCCCATCACCAGTTTCTTCTTCACTCTCCTCACTTGTACTAGAAGAAGAAGTTAGGCCTTCAATAGGCTTCACAGTAATAGTCATCGAATAGACGTCTACATCTCCATCATTATCAGTTATCGTTAAAGTCACAGTATAAGTTCCTGCTGTTGTGTATTGATGTGTTGGATTTTCAGCAGTCGAATTTGCTGAACCATCCCCAAAATTCCATTGACCATCTATTGGTAAATCACCTGGAGATCCAGTAAAAGTGAATTGTACCCATTCCCCCTCGAAAATTGTCGTTGAATTGGCTATAAAAGTGGCCTCGGGTATCAGATCCTCTGATGTCGGAGGGAAATTATCTTCATTAATTCGATATTCCGTTAAAATACCACCTTCATGAGTCAATGACACGTTCAGCAGAATCCCTGTATTTGGTTCAAGTTCTATTCGTATCCATTGGCCAGTTGTTGTATTAGAGAATTTTACCCACCAATCACCTGTTTCGACT
>JAHQWW010000048.1 GCA_029856365.1 Candidatus Hodarchaeota archaeon | reverse complement strand
CTCCAAGTAAATAGACTCCATTTCATGGCTTCCATTGAGAATTTTGCTATCTGAGAATGAAAAGGAAAAAGAAACAGAGCTCCTATTGCTAGTAGTGAGTTCATAAGAAATGATTGGATTAAATCACACCGTGTTATACGGGGTAAAGTTTTCCATTCCTTAAATACATCCTCTCCCCAAATAATGCGATGTTGTCTTAATAAAGACAACCAAACGGAATTTTGAGGAGCTAGGAAACCCCCCATAATGGAATTAATATTAAAGACCTTGGCGAAATTACGATCCTTAAAATCAGAAACCCTACATATAAAAAAATTGCAAAACATACCAGTTGCTCGTTGTAAACCTCTAATGAATGCTGATTCACGAATCCTAAGATGAGATAAAAAATTATTTTCCAGTTTAAAGAGACTTTGTTTCATGGTCTGAAAATCATTTAAAGAGCTTGAATCATTTGTTATAATTATTAGATCTACATCTGAAGAAATTATAATCCTTTCATCTTCATCTATTAATGAACCAAATAATATAATTGAAATTAATTTGTCACCATAATTTCTTTCCAAATAATTCGTTACCATATTCAGGTATTTAAAGAATATTTGCCCATTCATACCGTAATTATTCTCCATTGATCCTACTAAATTGATTTCGCAATAAAGGAAATATATGTGGAAAAATTCTTAAATTTCAATCATAAGACTGTAACGGTGATTTAATGATTGAATTTGAAGGAATATCATTTCAGTGGTTAGGCCATGATGGCTTCATTATTACAAGCAGCTCTGGAAAAACAGTTTGTATAGACCCTTTCCAAGTAAAAGAAACGGTTTTTGATCCTGTAGATGTCCTTGTGAGTACTCATGAACATTTTGATCATTGTAACATTGATGATTTAAAGAAGTTTGTTTCTTCAGAGAAGACAGAGGTTATAGGTATCCCCATGGCTCGTGAAACATTAGAAAAGCTCGATTGTAAAGTTGTTCACTATGTCGGTCCTTCGGATAAAAAAACTGTTTCCTCTATAGCGTTTGAGTTCGTTCCAGCTTACAATATCAATAAATTTCGCGAACCAGGAGTGCCTTTTCACCCCAAAGAAGATAAAAAAATCGGATTGGTCTTTGAAATAGATGGCCAGCGAATTTATCATGCTGGTGACACAGACAACATCCCAGAAATGAAAGATATAAGTCCTGATGTTGCTCTTCTTCCTGTTAGTGGCACCTATGTTATGACTGCATCTGAAGCCATTGAAGCTACGAAAGTACTCAATCCAAAACTGGTTATACCTATGCATTTTGGAGCCATCGTTGGAAATCAATCAATGGCTGAAGAATTTAAAAAAGGTGTAATTTGTAAGGTTGAGATCCCTTCAATTGATTAGACCAAAATAAGCCCAAATTATCCTTTGACCACTCCTATTGGTTTAACTTGCACTACCTTTTTCACAACACCAGCATCGTGCATGGCATTGACTACTTGTTCAACATCTTTGTAAGCACCGGGGGCTTCTTCAGCAACACCCGCAAAGCTATGAGCACGAACCATAATCCCTTTATTAGCTAGATCTTGGACAACAGTCTTACCCCAGTATCTTTTCTTTGCTGCTTTTCGAGACATACTTCTTCCCGCTCCATGACAAGCACTGCCGAAGGTTTCACTCATACCAAGTTCAGTACCAGTGAGTATAAAAGAAGAGGTACCCATTGTTCCGCCTATAAGCACAGGTTGACCAACTTTACGATAAGAACTTGGAAGTACGGGATGCTCTGGACCAAAAGCGCGCGTGGAACCCTTACGATGCACTAAGACTTCTTTACCATCATGAACCTCGAATTTACAGGTGTTATGACCAATATCGTATAGCTGTCGTATATCAATATTGAAAACCTTCTGAAAACTTTGACGTACAAGATGGGCAATTACTTGACGATTTGCCAGAGCAGCATTTATCCCACAATTTACTGCAGAGATATATTGTTCCCCTTCCTTACTTGTAATTGGAGCTGACCCAAGTTCTTTATCAGGCAAAGGCAAATTATATTTTTGAGAAGTCCGGACTAATTCTCTTGAATAATCAGTGCCAATTTGGTGTCCTAATCCCCGGGATCCACAATGTAGGGTTACAATTAACTGATCCTGAAATAACCCAAAGGTCTTTGCTACCTTTTCATCAAAAATCCTATCAACAATTTGTAGCTCAAGATAATGGTTTCCAGAACCTAATGTGCCAATTTGGTTGTGTTGACGCCTTTTAGCTCTATCACTAACATTTCTCGGGTTGGCTCCTTTAATTCGGCCCCTTTCTTCTGAATATTCAAGATCTTCTTCTGTTCCGTAGCCCATATTGACTACATAAGGAGCTCCTTCTACTAGAAGATCATCAACTTGAGCCACGCTCAATTTTATTTTCCCAGGTTTTCCCAAACCAGCAGGAACCGTTTGAAAAAGCTCAGTCATCAAAGCTTTCTTCTGGGGTTCTAAATCTTTTTTTGTGAGATCAGTAACCATGGTTCTAACACCACAATTGATATCATAACCTACCCCAGCCATACTTACAACTCCACTTTCAACATCAAACGCTGCTACTCCGCCAATGGGAAAACCATATCCAGGGTGGACATCACTCATTGCAAGCATACCTTTTTGAATGCCTGGAAGCGATGCAACGTTTATTATTTGACGTGTAGCACTCCACTCGCGCCTATAATCAGCTTTGAGTTCATCAATAATCTTTTGATCCCCATAAATGAAAGCAGGAACATTCATTTTATTGTGTTTCTCAATTGTCCACAGATTAATTTTATTAGGTACTTTTGTGAAGAGATCAGACATTTTAAACATCCACCAAACATTGTGCAATCCAATTTTTGTTATTTTTTTCTATCTTTAGTTGAGTATATGTAGCAGCTTTCACTTCAAGCTTTAATTTATGCCGAGATGGATCAATCGCTTCGCCATAGATCTGAGCAATAATTTTATTCTCGGATATACTCTTAATTTCAAAGCGTGAGAACATTTTTCCTTCTACATCTTTGAGAAAGAGCAATTCACTTAACCATGCAATTAGCAAGTCATTTAGATCACTCCCTTCAATTTCAACTAGTTGAGGTTCGGTAAGTTGAAGGTCTTTTGTCTCCACCATAATCTCAAACATTGCTAAAGCAGCTTGCTCAAAAGCTTCCGCTAGGGTTTTACCTCTCCCTCGAATACCAACATCAGCTTGATGTTCAAAATATTCATAGGTCAATATTTTTGGCTCCATTCAAACTAAAATTCATTTTGATTCGGATGATTTAACCCTAGCTACTATTCAGGAGTGTTTCTAAGGTATTAATTAAGATATTTTTGATACGATTTCTGAGAAATTCCGTTATTTCTGAAGTATTTTCAGTCATTCAATCCTTACTATCGAAATTAATTATAATTCGCTTCATCTTCAGGACGTGAGATTGTACGGAATATTCCCAACTTTAGCGCAAGCTTAAAGCCTTCAGATAAGAAATATTTAGACTTAGGTATATCACCAATCCCCTTATAAAGCTCAGCGAGTGTTAGCTGTGCATAACATAACTCCCGCTCATCACCCGTTCCAGAAGCAACTTCCACAAATTGATGATAATCATCTATTGCTTCATTTATTTTTCCTTCAGCAAGTTTGTACTGAGCCAAGTTTACTAATGGCCCGATTACAAGCCAATTTGCACCTGACTGTCTAGCTTGTGTTATTGCTTCTTTAAAATACCTTCTGGCTAAGTCAGATTTTTTTTGGGCCATCATTGCCAAAGCTACCCGATTATAGAGGATTGAAAGAAGAATCCAACTCTGAATCTCAACCGCGATATCAATAGCTTGATCATAGAATTCTAAAGCTTTTTTTATACTACCTAAGTTGTGATGGCAATGACCCATCAGGGTAAATGCCATAATTTGAAAAAATCTATGGGGAAAGGATTGTAAATGATTGTAACAACTATCAATCAGCTCCATTGCTTCGAAAATCTTTCCTCGTGCACGGAGAGAGTAAGCTTGACGTAGATATGCCCAAGGTAATAAGTGAGCCTTAGTTCCATTAGAAACTCCGCTTATAGAAGCAATAGAATTGTATATTTGGTTAAAATAGTTGGAAACAGTCAAATAGTTACGTTTAATCGAATAAATAAAGAGAGTTGCACTCAGTATCTCCAATTTCACGACATGATCATTCTCATATTGATCCAAGTCAATATGTTCCAGGATTTCTAAACCTTCCTTTGAATGGCCTTGAAATGCTAATCCTAGGGCATAAAATAATTGAACTCCAGGGACATTTTGTGTAGCAGTCGTCAATGTGAAAAGATTGTTTAATTTTTCTAAATTACCGGCCAAAAAAAGCATTTTGGCTTGAAGATATAATAATTCGGAATATTGGGGTTCGTTAACTGGACGAGTACTGATGAATTCTTCAAGTTCTTGTGAGATCTGGTGAAAATCCTTTGTTTTCCAGTGATTTGTCATAGCAAACTCAACAATGTCATTAACCTGATTTGGTGTTAATCTTTTCAGGTGGAGATTAAGTTCAGGGACGATTTCAAACCATGTTTTCATGCTATCTAAAATTGGTTTTTCTAGATGAAAAAGTTATCTTTTCACTCAATCTCAAACATACTTTTCAATCACATAAAAAATAATATTTTCCAATTTACAAAAGAAAGGAGAGATTAAATACGATCAAAAATAACTACCAAAAATTATTGTAATGGTATGAAATTTTAGTAATTTCTGACTTAGGAGGAAAAAAGAATGTTCCGTGAATTGACAATTAGTGAGGCCAAATATTTAGTCGACGGTGCGCAAATCCTTGGCACAGGCGGAGGGGGTGATCCTGTTCTTGCTAAAAAGCGAATTAATGAAATTTATTCTCAAGGAAAATGTTTTCAAATACAAGATATTACAAAATTCAAATCGAATGACTTTATATGCATTATTGGGATGGTAGGAGGAGGAATATCTTCTCAAGATAAGAAATTTATTGAAAATATGTCCATTACATCTTATAATGTTATGGTTGAAGCCGTTAAAGAATTAGAAAAACATGTAGGAACTCAATTCGCAGGTTTTGTCTCTACAGAGATGGGACCAGGAAATATTATTGTTCCATTATACGTTGGGAGTCTTCTAAATCGTATTGTTGTCGATGGTGATATGTGTGGTGGTCGTAGTAAACCAATGATTTCGATAAGTACCACCACTGTAGTTGGGATTTCAATTACTCCACTTGCTATAGTCAGCGCCTATGGAGATCGAATGATCTTAAAGGACGCTATTTCCGATAAGAGAGCTGAAGACATATGTCGCATGATTTCGAGATTATGTGATGGTACTATAGGTGTTGCGAGGTGCCCAATGACAGCAGCAAAATATCAGGATGGAATAGTTAGTGGAACAATTTCCCTAGCAATTCAGTTGGGGCGTGAAATCAGCGAGGTTGCTGAAAAAAACCACGATCTTATTCCTATTATTGAAAAAATTCTAAATGCTCGTCTTATATTAACTGGTATAGTGGAGGATTTCTCGAGAACTGAGAGTGGAGGTTTCACGTCAGGCACAATTACCTTGAGATCCAAGGATCATTCTTTAAAGATTTGGTACCAAAATGAGTATTTATTATCTTGGTTGGATGGAAAACAGTATATAACTTGCCCTGACAGCTTATTAGTTGTAGATCGTTTCACAGGCAAAGGATTAACTCCTTGGACTGACGATTTTAGAGAGAATCGAGAAGTGGCTGTATTTGCTAAAATGAGCGCGCCTATCTGGAAAACTAAAAGGGGATTAGAGATATTTGGCCCGCAGGTCTTTCAACCTAGATGGAAATATCAGTCTTATGAGAAGAGACAACAATAAAAAAAATTGAAGGAAGAGTAGAAAGATCTTCGTGTGACCTTTCCGACATCTTTTTTGAAAGTATTGCTGGAATTACTTGTATTTGCGTCTATATATTTCAATAAGAGCTAGTAATGGTATTGAGATAAAAACCGTTGCAAATTCAAAACTTGGAATACCACTCTCCACGTCTGATGGGGGTTGAGTTTCAGAGGTGTCTGAAGCTTCAGCAGCCAGACCCCCAACTGCAGCAAACGTAGGATCGTGAGTAATGCTCTTACCATCCCAGTTAGGGTAAGATACAGAATATAGAAATGTCTTTCGAGTGATTTCACCACTAATACTACGGATTAAATCAGCCTCACTTGAGATTCGGCCATAAGTAACATCTATTAAACTCATCGGGATTAATTGGCCAACTGCATTCATTTTTTCTTGTGTATCGCCCCATAAGTAAGGAATGTCATCTAGACGAATTTCACCAAACAATCCCTCAGCTGACGCTAGTCGAAAGCGTGATATCCTAGAAGCATTTTCATCAGTATCACCTAATTCAGCGTTGTTTTCGTTCCGCCACTGGAATGTTCGTGTCCTGTGAGCATCCACAACTGTTGAAGTCATTAATTGGCTAAATCCTAATCCTTCTAGAGATTCAGTGTTATTCCAATTTCCAATGATATAATCGAATTTTAGATTAGTACTTCCTTCTGTATTATTTACAGAGAAATGAAAAAGAGTAGAAAGCTCATCCACATTGTATGCTTGGCCTGCGGATATATCGAATAGACTGTCATCTTGGTTTCTCTCAATGGGCAGCAAATAGCCAACTACATTTTCAAACTCTGAACCAAACTCTATCACATCATCTGTAGTTTGCGGCATCTGATAAGTTCTGGAGTCAATATCTTTGATATCAAAGCGGTATTGAGCCTCATCACCTATTGTTGGATAAGCAAGGTTATAATTGCCTACGGGGATAGTTTCTACCCCAATATCCATCATTCCATTCTCATTGGTATCATTATATACTAAACTACCTAGAAGGTGATGTTCCATATACATATAATCATATTCACTAATAACAAGATTTTGGCCTACTTTCCGTAAATTTAGCTCATTAATTAATAATTGAGAGATTTCAAAACGGCCATATTCAAGGACTCTAGGATCCTCCTCTGATGCATTCCAAGAGTTGGTCTCCTGAACCATGGTTCGCATTTTATTGATTGCAGGAAGTCTAAATAGAAATCTCGCCTCAGAATAAAGCCATCGGTTATCAATGATACGACGAATGAAATCTTTCAATAACGCTGCGTCAGATCCATTCTCATATTCCCAAGTGTTAATGACATCATAAGATCCACTGATTTCATCTCGAATTAGTGACATGAAAATATTTGTAAGGATTTCATCTCCAGAAAAAGGCTGTTCAGTAATGGTTTCGTTGTTCTTTATTTTGTTAAAAGTATCAAGTACACTGCGATCATTGTCATAGAAAATTGTTACCGCCTTACGATCGTGACTACTAGCGACTGATAAATCGGAATCAACCTTATGATAGATTGTTACTTCGTCATGAGCGAGAAGTTCAGTATATAAATCATTAAGGTATGTCAATGTACCTGAATCTGTACCAATCTCTTCTAAACGATCAATTGTAGTATTCAGTAAAACTATCAGATCATTAAGGGTTATTGTAACTTCTCGTTCTCTTTCACCAACGATAGGATAACCATATGTACCAATACTATCATATACACCATAATAAACATTATCAGGAGTAAAACCAGCACTTTGTAAGTTACGAATCAGCCAGAGAAATCCATTGTGCATTTGATTCATCTTAATCCCCTGAGGACGTTCCACAGGAATTGATCCAACACTAGAAGAACCAACACCCGATATGATCGATGTCCCAAAGAGTGAAGCTGCAACTAGAAACCAAATCAGTATTTTTTTTAATTTATTTTCAATCATCTAAATTCTTCACCATTTTTATTTGATTTTTTTTCTTTATAGTGTCAATCTGAATTTTAGATTGCAATTAAATTTACAGAATCTATGTTCTTGAACAATATGTTATACAAATGTTGAAATCCCTAAATTCACCATTTTGAACTGAAAATTGTTATTAAATTTCTTTAAAAGCCCATCTATAGCCTCACAAGCTATGAAAAAAAAAGAAAAAATCTTCGAAGCGATATTTGTATAAATAAGACCGGAAGAAATCAATAAATATATAAAAAAAATCTGTTCAACACTTGTTGGACTTTAGAATGAAAGATTAGAAATTATAAAACTCAAGATACTGAAACCATAAAGGATAATGAACACAGGTACTAAAGCTCTTTCAAAATTAACAGATTTAATTACCTGTAATAATTGAACCAAAAAAATTGCGGTTATTATTTGTAGAAAGAAGATAATAGTAATAGATAATGCTGAATGTGATACAATCTGCTCTAAAAATTGAATTCTATCTGCTAAAATTACTAATAGCGGATACACAAATAGTGGTATCATTGCTAATGGAATCCCTGTTAAGAGTTCACTTGAGAAGTGCTTTATGGGGCTATAAAAACGTATCACAAATTCTAGGAGAGCCCAGACAATTAAGAAAGATCCAAATAATTCAATAATACAACCTAGAATCCCATAGTATAGATTTCCATCAAGATAAAAGGGAACCGTTCCTAACCTCGAAAAATCAAGGAGAAATATTTGTGTTATAACTATCAATAAAATAAATAGCTTGAATTGGGTATTGAATGCTGATCTACGGACAAATTCACCAAAGAAAATAATTGAAAATCGCTTTGGGGGAATTATTTCTTCTCTTTTCGATTCTTCAACAGAAACTTGAGATCTAGATTGTAAATTTTCTCCTGATCTTATTACTTCTAAAGCTAGTTGTCCTGTGGATGTTAAGTAAAAAAGCTTTTCTGAATTCTGGTTAACTAAATCCTTTAACTTTCTCATATGGAAGTAGAAGGAACCAGGTTTTATCTGTAGCCATTCTACTAATTCTGAATAATTTACAGGTCTATGAAATGCTCCTAGATAATTAACAATGTCATAGCGAATGGCATGACCTAAGGCAGCATAAATATTATGGAGTGATTTTGATTCAGCTTCTGAATACTCCTCATTCTCTGTCATAGCGACTAATCCTTGATTAATTCACATACCTTAGGTGAATATCCTGTATCTTTATCTCCGTCTATTGGTAAGTTGATGGAACAAGATCAAAATACCTATGAAGAATCCTGAAATCAGTATTATCAGGCTATTATCTTCTAGTATTGAACGATTTGGTATCTTAGGTATAGAGAAAATGGGATTTAATTCTTCTAGTTGGACTTCAGGGTCATAAAAGATTTCCTCTCCTTGAGGAAAAACAAATCCACCAATTAGATAAAGACTTGTTAACGGATTAGCGTGATGAAAACGAAAGGTTGCTTCGCCAGATTTTAATAACTGAAAAACCACTGGATAATCCTTGCCATCTGCATCAAGATAAGGCTGCCAGGTTAAATTCAGAAAATTCCTTATTGAATTTCCTAAAGATATCTGGAAATTTGAAAACTTACGAGTAGAATATTCTTTGGTACGATTTTCTTTGTGATCTAAATATGACTGTCTTGCTCCTCCGTCTTGCTCAACGTTAAATGTCAATCTACTGAAGATATTAGTTGATTTTAGGGTTTCCCGAGTTATATCTTTGCCAGATATTGCTCCTAACGTCGTCAAGATTTCCTCACGCGTTATCATTGCACTTTTTAGCAAAAGCTTCGATTTGGATGAAGAATAATCCCATCCTACAATACTACATGAAAACTTCAATCGAGGAGTTAAGCGATTTGCTCGTAAACCTTCGCTATTAACAGTTTTAGAAACTTCAAAACCTAGACCTTGTGGATGAATAGAAATAATTGGAACTTCAGACACTATTACTTGGTCTTGTTCGATTGTCAGTTCAAAAGCAAAACAAAGACTATCTAAAGTTGATCTGATAGGGGAATTATCAATCCTTTGATAAGAGATGTTCCTCGCGGTAAAATTCACATTATATCTGATGTAATCTCCGGAAGAACTCGAGCTATCATTATTTTTTGTAACATAGAATGAAACCGCTGAAAGGTTTACCATCTTTAGAGGTATATGGTCTTGTACGGCATTGTACAAACCATCATTATTCCTATCAGAGAATTCAATTATAGTATCCAAACGAACTGCAAATATATTTTGGACATTCAATTCTATCTCTTTTTCTAGAGTTCCTCGACGATTGAAAATCTGAACTGTGGCTATTTTTTGTGAGAATTCAGTGAATAAGTAGAGTGGTTGAGGATTATCAATCGTACCATAGAGTACACCAATTGTGCTTTCTCCAATAATTACACGAATAGAATTAATCCCACCAAAAAGGGGAATTTCACTCTGTTCAATTTTAATCGGATATTGTTGATCAACAAGTGCTTGAATGTCGGCTTTAGCTCCCAATATAATTAGATTGCTTAAACAAAGCATAACTGTCAAGAGAACATTTGATATCTTCTTGTTAGTGATAATAACTTTGCAGTTCACACTAGAACCTCTCGATTGAAATTTCTCACGCAAACTTAAATTGCATTTGTTAAACGATTCTTGAATGTTCTTGAACTTTTATATTTCTTTTAGTTTTTATCTCCATGACTTATAAAAACCAAAATACTATGTTTATTGGTGTAAATTAGATGAAAAATGATTTTAATGAATTAGAATCGTTAAAACATCTTGCTAAATCATTTTATTTTGAAGGATCAGAAGTAGGGGTGTTGTTGGTTCATGGATTTACTGCCTCACCTACAGAAACACTACCCTTAGGTGAATTTCTCCATGAGAAAGGCTATACAGTTCATGGGATACGATTAGCGGGTCATGGTACAAATTATAAAGAATTATCTCAATTCACCTGGCATGATTGGTATAAGTCTGTAGAAACTGGGTTTTCAAATCTCAAAGATCACTGTCAGACTGTTATCCCTATTGGAATCTCCTTAGGAGCGATATTATGCCTCTATTTCGTTCATCAACATCCTGAAGCAAAAATTCCAAATTTAATCCTTTTAGCACCACCATTTGCTCTGAAATCACGATTAGTAAGATTAATCCCATTTTTGAAAATTTTTAAGAAATATTTGTATAAGGGAGAAGAATCTCTCCAATATTTCAAGGACCACAACCTCTATAGTTATATGTATCGTCCAACTACTTCAATCATCCAGTTTACACGCTTTCTCAAGTATATGCATCAACAACCAATTTGTATTACTATACCCACTTTGATTGCATATGGGGCCCTTGATGACATGATTTCCATTTCAGCAATTTTAGATGCAAAAGAACAGAAATTTACTACGAATATTGAAGTTGAAATACTTGAATTACCTAAGTCAGGTCATATACTGACCGTAGAACCTGATTCGGAAGAGCTATTCAAAAAAATCGAAGATTTTCTACGAATTTGATTAAAAAACCAGTTTGTTTCATTAATTATTTTACCAAAAGGAACTTAACAAACATCGTTCTGCCTTTTCTCTCTTCACTTTCAACCCAAATATTTCCTCCGTGGGTCTCTACATTCTTTGTACAATGTGCTAAACCAATTCCACTTCCCTCGTTTTTTTCAAACTATCAGGAAATTCATCAGAAATAATCTTATTAAACTATTTAAATCAGAAGAACAATATCAGATGAATTATTTAAATATTTAATGTCAGAGTTTATTAACATAACCTTGTAAAATTCCTATAAGGGAGAATTGGAAGAATATGGTACGAGGATGTTCTTTTCTGCAAAAACTAAGAATATAGTTTGAATCAATCAATACATTTGATATAAGAATAACAAGAATCATAATATCATCGATTTAAAGCATTTAGATTGTACATTCAAAAAAAGATCAATCAGGTAGCGATTACTACTCCTGATTGACATGAAACATTGTATAATTTTCGAATAAAAATAAATAGAATGTTATTCTTGGATATAGAAGCTAAACATTCTCTACTTCCTGTAACTGAGGAAACTTTTGTTGCAATGTTCGTTTGATACCATTTGCGAGGGTCATCTGAGAATAAGGGCATCCTCGGCATGCTCCCATTAATCGTACTTTAAGAACCCCATCTTCATAATCTACAAACTCCACATCGCCACCATCGCGTTGCAAGTATACTCTCAATTCTTCTAGTGACTGAGCAATTTCTTCTTTTATAGCCATTTCTCTGTACTCTCCAATTGATAGATTTGTTTCTAATTCACTCAATTTGTGATATCTTTATTAGACTTTCTATCTGGTTTCCGCTATCTCCTTATTAAACTTGGAAAATCAAATAACTAAATTACATAGAAAGTGATAACTTCAGTTTCTGATGTGTGATCTTTAATTGATACAAATTTTAAGAAGATTTAAGTGATTCGTGATAATTTACTAATAATATTATAAAGTTAAAATGAGTTATTTCTCAGATTCATCATTCACTTTAGCAATAACCAAATCTCCGATGTCAATAGCTGTTTCATGAAGCTCCTTGAATAAGTTCAGAAGGGAGGATAATTGCCAAACAATTTCTTTTTCAAGCTTAGAAATGTCATCTTGAATCCCCCTATGAGCATTACGGAGTTGAGTAGCAATTTTCCTCTTCATAATCTCAGCACCAATAACGTTCTGTTCAAAAAAATAGTCTAAACTTTGATTTAACGACTCAGTGGTTAAATCACTTAGTAATCTAATCTTCCCCAAAGTCTCTGAAGAAAGACTTGTATTCATATGGGGATTTTCTTTTAGAATGCGAGCAAATTCAACTGAAGCATCTCCCAAATCTTCGCTATATGTTGCAATCATTCGCCAATCCAAGCACGCAGGTCCTTTCAAATATGATACCTCACGTTTATCATCAGCCATTATTTTTAACATTCTTACAATAAGGAAATAAAGCCTATTAACTTCCACATCCCTGTCTATTACTTCCCTGGCTAGCTCTGCATCTCCTTTCAGGAATGCAGTGATGGCATCACTCTGCATTTGGTTGGCAATTGAAAAACATCTTTTGACGTACTTCCGCGGGTTTTCTTTTTCTTCTCCAATTAAGAAGTGTAGTTCAATTCTCTCCTGAGTCTCACCAAGGATTTCTAAACCAATTAACTGACGACTTAGATCTTTAATGTTGCTTTTTTGAGCTAATGCTTCTCCCTTCTTTGAAACAACAACTATTATATCACTCCCTAACAGGTATGCAGCAAGAATGTCTCTATTCACATGATCAGATTCAATAATTCTTGCTACTCGTTTTTGAGGTTCAAGTGACTTCTGAGGATAGACAATTAAGTCACCAGTTGATAGTTCTTTGATGATAATGTTGTCTCCCTTATCAAGTTGGTAACGCTCTGCCCAATCCTTAGGAAGAGATATGATACGAGTATCACCAGCTCCAGTAACCTGAATTTTTCTGATTTCCATAAGTTCCCAAAGGCCTCCTTATTCTGCGACTCTGGTCAAGAATATATTTACTCCTTAAATCAGGTGCACTTTTTCTGCCCGTGAATTAAAAGGTAACAATCTTAGAGTGCTTCTCGTGCGAATTACTTTGTGAGTTTTTCCTTTTTTTCATTTTTTGGGGGGGGGCTTATGATAGGAGACTTGCCTTTCATTGTTTCCTTTACAGTTTATAGACGCATTTTTAGGTGTTTTTTAACAAGGCTAAATTTCTAGAAGCTCATAACGAGGAATTTGGCTTGTTTTGATTCCTGTTTCGGTTTTGATAACATCATCTTCAATACGAACACCAAATTCACCTGGTAAATAGATTCCAGGCTCAATTGTAAATACATTACCGGGAACCAAAGGTGTTTGATTATTTCCCACGATATAAGGATGTTCATGCACCTCCAAACCGATACCATGACCTGTACGGTGAGTGAAAAACTCCCCATATCCTTCGTTTGTGATGAATCCTCTTGTTGCTGAATCAACATCAGATGGAAGTTTATTTTCAATCACTGCTTCTTTTCCTCGTTCATTAGCTGAATATACAATGTCATAAATGTTTTTGAAACGTCTGGATGCCTTTCCAAAGACTGTGGTAATAGTGATATCTCCCCAATAATTATCTATAGTTCCTCCGGCATCAATAAGCACAACATCATTTTTTTGTAATATTCTGTTACCACCAGAGTAGTGGGGCAGGGAAGAATTATCACCAAACTGAACTAAGGCACCTGACTTTTCATTTGAACTCCATAACAATTTTTCTTTGAGAATCGTTTTAACTTCAATCTCTGAAATACCAACTTCTAGTTCGTTTAATGTTTCAACAATAACATCTCCGGATTTTTGAGATGCTTTCAATAGAAATTCCTGTTCATGTTCATCTTTAACTGCGCGTAGTGGATCAAAGAGGCATTCGGAAGCTGATATGAATTTCCTTTCAGAAAATTTTTTAGCAATCTTTTGATATACTGAGAACCACATTTTTGGCTCAATAGCTATTGTTTTTCCAATATCTGATGGGATAAGTTCTGGTAACAGGCTGTAAGGATCTTGAGTCTCTTCCCATCCAAAACAATCCCTTACTCCCGTTAATTTTTTTATCCGATCTACTTCAAAACTAGGGACTAGCATCTTGGGGGAATTTTCAGCTTCAATTATTCCTACAAGAAGTCTTTCACTTGGTTCTTCTAATAAGCCAAAGATGTATCTAAAATTGACGCCAGGTGACACAATTAAACATTCAATCTGGAACCTTCTCATATCAGATTTGAGTCTCATCAATCTATCTGCGTAAATACTGTTTTTGGTCATCACGTCACCTTATTAAACTACTCTTCTTTCAATGCATTTATTCGTCAGTCTTTTAATCCTCTTTTACATTTATTATTGTTGCTTATGAATGATTCACTACAAAATGATTATTCGAGTCTTATTCATAATTATCTTCAGAATGAACCTTCCAGACATTTTGGTGACCTAGAATACCTTAAACCTCAAATGAAAAACAAAACGATTGAAATATTAATCGACCAACTGAGAAAATTCTCTGATCGTGATACTCACTTTCTATTGGCTAGTAAACTCTTCTCACAAATAATCACAAAGGAAATGGCTCAATATGACGATAATCTAGTAAAAAGTTATCATTTTCAACAGGATTTCTTAAAGGTCTATAATACATTCTATGACAAGGTTTTGGAGGAAGTCCAAAATCAACTAGAGGCTGAACAACGAACTGCAAAGATTTTATGGAATTATATAGAAAATCAACGACTTGATGATATTTTCCAGATAGTATTAAAAAATCGTGACCCATCTCTATCTCCCAGTATCGATGAAGGACTCTTAATCAAATTTGATATTCCTGATAATCTGGTTAAGATAGTTCAAAGAAATACAATATCTCTAGGGAGATCTTATGGGCAATCAGCTTATGAATTAGCTTCAACCAATATTTCTGAAGCAATCGAATTATTTCAAGATAAAAATTATAATGACATGATAGTTTCTTTAAATAGTGCTCTTGAAAAAATCCAAGAATTTGAGGGTAATAAAGCTGGAGCAAAGTTCGCATCTATTGTGGGAGCTCTCTTGATACAGATTAAATCTACAACAACAGAGGGACTTCGTTTCCTCAATCAAGCTAAATCACTTTATGAAGCTCTCGGAGATAATTTTCATCTTGCTGAATGCTATACGAAATTATCTGATGCTTATTGGAGACAAGGAATGTACAAAAAAACATTAGATAATCTTGCGTCAGAAATTGACCTTCTTACAAAACAGAATAATAATCTTGCAGTAATGATTACTGAGGAAAAGTTAAGTCATTTTTTCCGTAATTTAAGCCGCTTCAATGAATCCCAAGAATGGGCCCTCCGTCATCTGAATTCAGCTATCCGTGCAGCGGATGATAGAATGAAAGGAATATATTTCCTTGATGCAAATATAAATTATGCACAAACATTAATCGGTCTCAATTTTTGGATGAAAGCAGAGAAACACATTAACTTTGCAGAACGAACGATTAATCATCTCGATGTTTCAGAGGAATATAAACAACGATTAATCCTAGAAATAAACCATATGAAAGGTTATATTTCGGTTTATCGAGGGCAATTCGATCAAGCATTAACCTATTTTGCCAAGAGAGGTGAATTTCAACAGCAGCTTGCTCTCAACTCTCCAATCTTCAGCAGATTCTTACGAGCAGAAGCAACTCTATATCGTAATTTGGGAAATTTTCCTCTGGCCATTAAAACCATACAACCATTATTCCAAAGTAAGGACTCATTAAATCCACTTAATGTTGTCTTATTAGCAGAACTCCTAGCATTGCATTCTCACGAATCTCAAGCATTAAAACTGTTAAACCGTGCCGAAAAAGTTTTTCTCAAATGGAATTCCATTCATGGTCTCTCACGTATCTATCTTAGCATGGGATACGTCTATCTCTTAATGCAAGATTTCTCCAAGTCTCAGAAATTGTATCAAAACTCATTGGAAATCACTAAAACGGATTTAACCGATCTAAAAGTATCTATTGATGCAAATCTAAATCTAGCTTATATTGAGATGGAAAAAGGAAATTTAAAGATAGCAAAGAACCATTGTGCTCTTGCTGAGGAATGCGCTATGATGTCAGGATCAAAAGCTTTCATCCTCGATTCTAACCTTTTAAAAGCAAATCTGTGGATAAATTCGGGTAATGAGACTAATGGGATAAACGCCCTTAAACGAATTTCAAAAGAAGCCGAAGAATTAGACATCTGGTTTATCCAACAAAAGGCTAATTTTCGGTTGAACGAATATAAGTAACCCTCCAACTGGACAAAATTAAGTTATAAAAAATCAGTTAAAGTTTTTTCAGAAGAAGGTTTTTTTCTTTTTTCTTGGGGTGAATCCGTCTTAACTTGAGGTTTTTTAGTTTTCTTTTTCTTTTTTATTTCTCTTGTTTTCTTATTCTTTGATTTCACAATCTTTGGGGTAGATTCGATCTTGTTTGTAGTTTTCAATATATCTTTTGAGACGTCCCTTTTTCTTTTTTGAGCTTCTAACCTCATCAACCTTTGTTGTTCCCTAATCTGTTCTAATGTTTGTGTATTAATCTCTCGTTCTCGAATACGCTCTAGTTGAGGATAAAGTTCTCGAATCCTTTTTTTGATTAACCGGTTCACATCTTTACGTTTTACAAAGTAATCGATTTCACCATTCCAGATGATCTTAGTTTTTCGTTTTCCAGGTTCAATATCGAAGAATTGAAACTCGATTGCTAATTCTGCTGCCAATTCTGGATTATATTGAAAAATAAAACGCAGATAGGGAAGGAAGAAGTTGATTGCACTCTGAGATGAGACTTGGCAAACACGACCAACCTTAGTAGCAATTCTCCTCCCTTTTTTTTGTCTAGAAAGTGTTATCCAATATGACGGCACCTGTAACTGCCAATCTGGAAAGGAAGGAAATTTACTAACTGGGGTAATAATGCTAGCTAGTTCTTTGGTACAAAAACTGTAAAAATATGCCAGCTGTGACCAAATCATTTTGCTTTGAGAACGAGTTAACGCTACATCAGCTCTCGCTAACACATCATAAACTTGAGTTATTTTATCATAATCGTCTTTGGGTAGAAAATAAATTGAGAAATCACGAAGAAGAAGGAGGAGTTTACTATAATCGACATCACTTAGCAAACGAGTTTGTTGGTAAGCCTTCTCTCCATCAGCTTCAATAAATAATGTCTTGAAAAATTCACGAATATCAATAGTCGTATCTCTATAAGAGATTATATTAAGGTCATCGCTAACAATTTTCTTTTTCCCACTGGCTAATATTTGAAGTGAATTAATCGAACCACGGATATCATTTTGGCTCATTTCAATTAATTTACGCAGAATTGTTTCAGATACAGAAACTGATTCTGCTTCAATAATTCGGTATAAAATTTCAAGGATTTCTTCAACTCGGGGAGGTTTGAATTCATATAGCTCACAGTGTTTCCTGAGGGTTTTAAATTTCTGTGGGGAAACATCATTGGCCGTTAAAATCAGAGGAACCCTAGTCGAATTTATTATATACACGATTTCTCTCAATCCTCCTCTATCTGCAGATCCACTCAGTCCATCTACTTCATCAATTAAAAGAATTTGACCAACAACTTTTGAATCCAAGTTTTCCTTAAGAGAACTGAAAATTGATGCATTACGAACACTTTGAAGGGAATTTTTATTCCTATTGTCACTAGCGTTGACTATTACAACATCAAAATTCAATCCTTTTGCTATCGCTAAAACAGAGCTCGTTTTCCCAATTCCAGGAGGACCATATAATAAAATTGCTTTTTTAACAAGTTTAGATCTCAATTTTGGATTGCGAAATCGGTTTAAATAAGCAATAATAGAGTTAACGCTTTCTTTATTGCCAACCACTTCCGAACGACGTCTTGGTGCATATTTCTGAACCCAAGCTGAGCCCAAGAATTCTACCTCTGTTTTTGTGCAATTGAGATCATTTTTGCTAGGAATGCATCCAATTGAATTTGGGGATTAGAACCAGTAGCAATTCGGTAATCCACTTCAGAAAGCATAGAAAGAGCTGCAAACCTGACAGATTCGGGTATATCACCATCAGATATCCGATTTAGCTCTCTATTAAGATGTTTTACAAGATCCTGTCCAGAAAGTCCATAAGATTCCATTAAAACTTGAATACGCTTTCTAGCAGCTGAAAAATCTGGGCGAGGTTCTAAACACTCCATTAGAGCAGCCCTTACTTCTGTTGGTTTTACATAACCCTGAACTTGGTAAACTACATCAACAGTGATATCAGAAGTAAGAGAAGCAGAAGCTTGCAGAGCATTAATTGCTTGGCGGAGATCACCCTCGGAGCTTTCATATAACGCATCTAATGCTTCTTCATCTATTTGTAATTGCTTTCTTTCAGCAATATACTGAAGTCGTAACTTTATTTCATCAATATTAAGCCCACTGAATCGAAAAATGGCACATCGTGATTGAATTGGACTAATTATTCTAGAACTATAATTGCAGATAAGAATAAAACGGGTGATTTCATTATACCGTTCCATTGTTTGACGCATCGCATGTTGAGCATCGCTAGTCATTTGATCAGCTTCATCTAGAATGATTATTTTGTAACTAGAGGATCCTGATGGAATAATTCTAGCAAAATTTTTTATGTCTTGACGAACTACATTAATTCCACGATCATCAGATGCATTTAGGCGTTTTACGTTACTACTACGTTCATTAGGAGGATAAATTTCGTTCACAATTGCCTCAGCACAGGTTGTTTTACCCACTCCTGCGGGGCCTGAGAAGAGCATATGGGGAAAATCGACCCGTTTTGAAAATTGTTTTAAACGCTCAACGATTTCTGTTTGGCCAACAACTTCATCCAAAGTCTTTGGTCGAAATGCCTCTGTCCACATCCGTTCAATTTTGACCAATTTATTCCCCTTATTTACACCTATGTAGATTTATTGTCTTTTACATTTTCATTGTACTTTTCTATTCTTCATCTTCATCCCAATCTTCGTCTTCATCTTCATCTTCATCCCAATCTTCATCCGCATAAACTCCTTCAACATCTTCTTCTTCCTCTACTCCTGCCTCAGGTTGCATAGGCGCGAGAAGATAGCCCAATATGATCCCAGTATCATTTGTATAAACTAATTTTAACGGATGGTCAGTACTAAAAGCAAGATTAACAACCGCAAAGGCTTGATCAACCAAAATCAAATTTTTAAAAGTATCTATTGAGTATAATGCCTCAGAAAGCGTATCAGCTGAAATTTCAAGCGCTTCAGACTCGTCTGAACTAACATCAAGTTCTATCTTGACCTCTTTCTTATCTTGGGAACTGCTGAAACTTAATTTTCCCTTATCAGCAGTAATTTTAATACTACCACCAATAATTGCAGCGTCTTTAATGAATTCTGTTAAAGCTCCACCTTTAAGTCTGGCTTGGGCATCAAGTTTGAGCGAGGTGGGATCAGGTAAGACATTTTCCTCCGCCATACTGAGAGGTAACACGAAGCGTCTCTTTATATGACTTTCATAAAGAAAATTGAGAGTACCATTGGCTTCATCTAATTCCAAAGTTAAGACATCGTCTCTTCTGGCACGTTGTAGGATTTTCTTAAGGTCTTGCATTTGAATAGTAATAAGATATTCTTTATCACACTCAAAGTCCTCACCAAAATAGTTAGGTTGAATTTTTAGATCAACCATTGCAAATCGTGACTTATCCATGTTTCTAAGAGTCATACCATCTTGGGGAGTAATTAGGAATGTTCCATCATCCTCTAAAACAGCCGCTGCTGCATTTAGTACTTTCGTAAATAAATCTAAATTCTCCACTTTTATTTTAAGAGTCATTGATTTAACTCCTTTTTATGTATTAGACATAATAGTCATAGATATCCAGTATAACTATAATTATCTGGCTTATGTTTGATTATATGAGCATAACGGTGAGTTTTATGTAACCGTTAACATCTCTTTAGAGTACGAAATATGGTTCATTAAAACAAAGGGGGAGAAGAGTAGCCAAGGTTGGTTAATTCTCGAAATTTTGACGGAAATGTTTTAAAACACGTATACCTAAAGGTTCACCTTTCTTTGAAATAGTATAATTACCTTTTTGACGTGAAATTAAGTTGTCTTGAATCAAAGAGGAGAGACTAAGTCGAATTTTTGATGTTAAGCCTTTATTCACAGGGAGCTTGAGTTGAAAGAATAGACTTCTTATATTTTTGTAAATCTGATTTTCTGTTAGTTCAAGATCAAAAACAGTCAGCATTGCCAATATTAATAATTTAAACTCAATTTCACCGTCATCAGAGCGTTTTCTACCTATAATCTGATGGTTGTAGAGATCTTTGACTTGTAACATTTCCCTAATAATTAAAAATATAATTCTTCTTTTAAATTTTCAGAAGGCACTAATTTCCAAATAATATAGAAGATGTTTGACAATTTAGAACAAAATTATCTTGCATTCCTCTCATCCTAATTTCGACGACAAAGAGATTTTAAGTGCGATAATTCTACTTCTTAATATGCAAAAAAAGGGATTTATTAGTTCTCCTGGTAGAATTTGCCTCTTTGGTGAACATCAAGATTATCTAGGTCTGCCTGTAATTCCAATGGCCATTAATAAGCGGTTAAAATTACATTATCAACTCCATAGGAGACCAACTTATGTGAAACTCCAGAGTAATCAAATGAGACAATCTGAAGAGCTCATTTTTTCTCATAAGCCTCAAATCACTGACTCTCCTTATGATTATCTAAAGGCAGCATTTCTTTATTTCTGGGAGGAATTGAATCTTATTCTCCCTTCTAGAATAATAATCGACAGTAAAATCCCAATTCGGGCTGGATTATCGTCTTCAGCTGCTCTACTAACCAGTATGGTCCTTCTAATATCAGATATTGTATTAAAGCACAATCCTGACGCAGAAACAATTGCGGAAATAGCATATTTTTGCGAACATGACATATTAGGAATCTCTTGTGGAAGGATGGATCAATATGCATGTTCTTTAGGGGGAATTTTTCACATGACTTCACAGGGAAAACCTGATATTACATCTCTTCAAGCTTTAAGAAAGCCATATTTCATCATTGGTAACTCAGGTGTTGAAAGAAATGCAGATATTTCTTTGAAAAAAGTTCAACAGGATATATTTAATGCATTAAAGAATTTTAACTATCTTAAGTTGAATGAGTTAACCGAGGAAGATATTAAATCGGCAAAGCTACCGCAATTACATAAAAAACGCTTACAAGGAATTATTGGAATTCGTGAAAATACTGATGCTGCGTTCAAAGAACTGAAGAGAACGAATATTGATTTGTACTATATCGGTAGACTTCTTACAAAGCAACAATATTATTTAAGAGAAAATTATCAAGTTTCCCATCCAAAACTTGATGTTATGTGTAAAAGTGCGACAGAGAATGGAGCATTAGGAACTAAACTCACTGGTGCTGGTTTTGGAGGATGTATGTTCGCACTTGCGGCTGAGAAGGAAAGTGCAATTAAAATAAGAGATGCATTACAAACCTATGGCGAGTCATTCATAACACAAATAGATACGGGTGTTTCAAAACATTAAGTGCCTTTTCTCAATCTAGAAAGTTGTTCTAATCCTCGGATGATATGATCAGCTTCAGGTGGATGGATAGACTTACCATCAACTCGTATTGGACTCCCTTTTTCTGTTACTCTTCCAATGATCTCAACAGGCCGATTTTTTTTGTTTAAAAATTCAGTAATTTCTGGAGCTTTTTCATGATCGCAAATCAATAGGACTGCTCCTGAAGCCAACAATTTATAGGGATTTATTTTTAGAATTTTAGCCAATTTTTTCGTTACAGCTGCAAGAGGGATTTTTTGTGACACTATTTCACTCCCAAAACCTTTTGGAGCCAAGCATTCATAAATTGCACCAAAAATTCCTCCTTCTGTTGCATCATGAACTAGATGAAGTTCATCATGCCATTTTCGATTACAATCAACGACTTGATTCGAAATATCTAAGTCACTACCAATGTTTACGCCGTGCTGGTATTCGATAGGATCTAAATGTTTCGAAAGGATATCTTCAGCTTCTACCAATAGTATTCCTGTGCCTTCTGCTCCAACCCAGCCTGAGCATATTATCGAATCACCCACCTGGGGATCACGAGGAATGTAGAATTCTGGAGGTACAAATCCGATCATGCTGGCAGAAAGTATCGGGTTTTGAGTTGCTTGAGTGATTTCAGTATGTCCTCCTAAGATGGAGATTTTATGTTTATTGCAAATATCAGAAAGATTAGATTGGAGTTCTAGGAGTGAAGATTCTGTAGAATCGGGAGGTAGCAAAATTGTGATTGTAATTCCATAAGGAAGAGCTCCAGCTGTGGCCAGATCATTTTTATTGACTGTAATTAGGTATTTTGCTGGATTTGGAGTTGGAAATGTGATTGGATCCGCTTTATAAACTAGGTACGGAATACTTTGGGTATTATAGAAATCATTTACTTCCGTAATTACTGTTTGGAGATTCAAGATGGCGACATCAACTCCCTCCTCGGCGGTTTGTAATACCCCTTTATGTCTAAATCCCTGTTTCTTAACTAATTCGACAAGCAAAGACCAGGGAGCTTTTCCTAATGGCATAACTTTCATTATATTTCAACTCTAGAGGAAAATAATTTAATATATAAATTTTCAATTTGCCTCAAGATTGGAGTATATATTTCTCTGGAAATTAAGGCGAATGAGTAATGAGTAAAGAAAAACCGATTCTTGGGGAGGCATATTTTAAAATATCTCCAACTCATATTCTAGAAACCCTATATTTTTATTATTATGACCCATCAAAGAATTATTTCCATTTACAGAAGACAGGAGCAAGTAAAGGAGAGTTAGAAGCAATTCAGGAAAATCTACAATATTGGATTGATCAAGACGATCTTTTTATTAACAAACGGAACATCCGTATGATTATTCAAAGTACAAGCTTGGAATTTCAAGAAAATAACCCATTATTCCCGTATTTAGTATTTACTATCCTATCTCAACCTTTCGAATTTTATGAAGAACAAGTAAATGAAATTCATTTGTATGCAAAACCTGAAAAAATTCCTTATCCAGCTATCTCTTGCTGGAAGACGTTAATAGGGAAAATAATTTCAGTGGAATCCAATTCATTCAGCATTATTAGCCATGATAAAATTTATTTAACATTTTATTTAGCCAAGGGGGAAATAATTGGTGGGGATGAGTTAATATTCATTAATCCAAGGAAAAAAGCTGGGTAGGAATTTTATAGAAATATTAAAGGAAGAAATACTTACTTTTTTGAGATTTGTAAAAATAACCGATAATGTTTGCTGATATTATTCTAGAATAAGTAAAAAGAATGTTTAAGAAAATCCGTTAGATTGAAATAGGTATAAAGAATAATAGAAAAATACGCAGAAAAAGATTTTACTTTCTACATTCAGGATATTCACTCTTGTTTCAGCTTACATAGCAGAGATGTGTTACTTTGGCTGAATCATTAATCCAAGTGATCCTCGATAGCACTATATTTGTTTTACCATTATGGTTTGGTAATGCTATCCCTACTATACTTGGTGGAGGTCCACCAATTGATGGTGGCAAATATTGGAGCGATGGAAAAAGAATCTTGGGTGATGGAAAGACTATTCGGGGATTTTGGAGTGGAACCATATGTGGTGGTATTGTGGGAGGGCTTATTGCTGGTCTTATTACTTGGTTAAACACTGTTTTTCCAGTTCCGATATATTTAGACGATGATCTTATTTTAAGACTATTTTATCAAGATTTTATAGAGTCAGGGATTTTAATCCAATTCTTTTCCGTGATTAATCTTCGAGGATTCTTTTCCAACTCATTACTCCTCGGCTTTTTTACTGGCTTTTTGATGGCCTTTGGTGGACTGATTGGGGATTTAATTGGATCATTCATTAAACGACGTAGTGGAATAGAGCGAGGTCACCCATTCATTTTTCTAGATCAACTTGGATTCTTAGTCTTTGGCATGATTTTTGTTTATCCACTCATTCCTTGGCATATAGAATGGCTATTGGTTCAGGTTCCCATAACATTCATTGTGCATATCGCTGCCAATCTTTTGGGATATTTCACGGGTCTTCAAGATGAACCCCTCTAATCTAATCTATTTATCTAGAATTTATTGACAAAATAAGATTGTACTCAAGAAATAAAATGTAATCAAGTAAAAACACAAACCTAGAAACATTTTTCAACTCAACATGAGAGGTAAAATTGAATTATCATATCTAAGTGATGCAAAGGCATAACTGGAAAACACTGAACCACAAGGAGAATTGCAAGGAGAGTAACAATTATGGCAGAGGAAAATACCGTTTTCATCGGAAATAAACCAGTAACTGCTTATGTAATGGCATGTGTGACACAGTTTAATCGTGACGCCGACTCAATTGTCCTAAAAGCTCGAGGTCGCGCGATCAGCCGAGCTGTTGATGTTGCTGAAGTACTAAGACGTAGGTTTATGAAAGATCGTGTCGATGTTACAGATATTCAGATAGATACTGAACAAATTGAAACACGTGAAGGAAATCTATCAAACGTTAGTGCAATTGAAATTACTATCACCAAGCTCTAGTAGTTCTATTTTCGATTTACTAGAGTATTTGAGTTTTAAGCACTACAAAAAAGAGAAGATACTCTATAAGAAATATTGGGGAGGTTACTGCTTTCTTTTTTTTCCTATTAAATATTGCTTTCATCTGTTAGAATCAACCAAGGATGAACAGCGATCTTAGTGGCCAGTTTGGGGTGATAAAATGAGCAACACAGGTGCCTTCAATTTTGTGTTATTTCTCTATTGCTTGATTGGGAAGTTTTTTTCCACAAAAAATACAAAAGTCGCTCTTGTGAGGAAAGTTTCGTTTTCCACAGGCAGGACATATTATAGCGAAACC
>JAHQWW010000047.1 GCA_029856365.1 Candidatus Hodarchaeota archaeon | reverse complement strand
CAGGTTATCATAATACAATTCCAAATTACTCACAGGTTCTGGCAAAGGGTCAGGATACATCACGCGTGGATCCTCGGGATTCATTCCCCAGATAGGAGAATACTGGTTGTAAGTCAATTCTTGCCAACCCCATGAAGGTGTTTCCACTATTTTACCCCAAGTGGATGCAGCAATTGTGTTATAGTGCTGCTCAATCTCCATAAGATGATCAATAACATCATACGCCCCTGTTTTCAAATTATCAAAGGCATCTTTTGGATCTGGTACAACTTTGATATAAGCAGTTGAGATAGAAGCATTAGGCCACCAAATACCGCCACCAGTCGCACTTGGGTCATGTCCCATCCGCAGATCGTTGTAAGTGTTCGCTTTTCTAAGCGTAACAGTACTTCCGTCAAATCCATCAAAGTAATAGGGGCCAAAACCCTGAAGCTGCTTTGTTCCAAGGTTAGTACCATGATCTCTCCAGCTTGTTGGAGGGATAAGTTCCATTTGTGCTTTTTGTAGGATTGTTAATCCAAATCCTAATGATTCTACGAAGGGATGGAAATCGGGTAATGTAAACCTTACTTGGTATGTGGATAATTGTTCGATATTACTCGCATCCCCAAAGATATCAGTCATAACTTCTCGTAAGTAACTATCCACTCCGATTGTGTCATTAAAGACAGCTTTATAGGTGTATACGACATCCTCAGCAGTCACCTCAGTGCCATCGTGCCATAAAACTCCTTGTTTGAGAGTAACATCCCACGTTAAGTAGTCAGGACTATGGGTCCATGAATCCGCGAGGAAGCCTACTGGATGAGTAAGATTATGTTCACCTCTTATCTTGGTTAGTGACCCATGAACATTTTCTGAGACACTAAGATCTCTATGCCAAGTTGCTGGGAGTGAAAAAAGCGGATTGAAACTCGAAAAGTTCAAGGGTTGCACATAGGTTAAGTCAGTCTGAGCAAGAGTCCAGTTTTGAAAGTTATGACCATGAAGTCGATCAAAACCAGACAAAGAAGAATCCATGACATAAACATCTTTACTGTGAAAGACAATTGATTTAGGAACCTTATCATAAAACCAGGCTTGAAAGTCCATTAAAGCTTGTATCCGCTCTGCCATGCTTGTTGAATTTATTGCTCTGTCCCAAATGTCATCAGCCTCGACATTGTCGATCCAGGCTGCATTCCCGCCATCAGGAGCAAAATTACCACTGGTGAATAAATCGCTGAAGTCTATACCTTTAGTATCGATGTTCATTCCTCCAGTTGAAGTAGATGAATAACCAACTAAATAAGCATCATATCCTCCGTGTTTATAGTCAAATCCAATACCAGTTGGATCAGTAAAGATCCGAGGTGTTAAGATATTCCAATTCCACCACTTCAAATCAACATCTATTCCAATTTGGCCAAATGATCTTGCGATTAATGCAGCCCACTGTGTTCTCGCTAGGTCGCTTGTAGGAGCTATTAATGTCATTTGAAAATAGGGATCTCTGGTTTCATCATTTGCGTTCGAATCATATCGATAGCCAAAAACCTGTTCGAGAAGATCAAGAGCTCCCCAAATGGTATAATCTCGTGCTTGGATGCTCGGGTCATATGCAGGAGAATATTGGGGCCCTACTGGCGTGGCTGTTTCTCGCACACCCCAACCTCCTGCTATTCCATGAACAATTTCGTCCCTTGGGATAGCCATATCCATGGCTTGTCTGATATTTTTGCGGTCATCAGGAGACAAATTATCATAATACCATTCTAGCGGTTTCTTATTGATACTCTCTGATGCTGTAGGAGTTTCAGGAGTCTCAAGACTTGTAGGATTTCTAGGTGTTTCAGGAACACTAATCTTTTCGTTAGTGAAATCATCAGTAGTCTTTGTGATATTAAAGGCTGATATACTAGAGAATAAAAATAAAATAAGTAAAATTAATGGGTTTATTTTCATTTTTCTCTCAACTCTACTCACTATTATACAATTAAACCTTCACTATATTATGAAGCTTTAGCATAAAAATTTTTTGAAATTATTAATTTTATTTCAAAAAAATAAAGAGAAAATGATCCTACTAACGTTCTTTGAAGTTGATCAAAAGTTACACATCTTCTTTTTTCAACTGTTGCCAATTTAAAAGCCTATTATTGACCAATAATAAAGTCAAAATTACCCATGGAAACATTTAACATCAATAAAATTGCGATTAAGCATAAAATTACGAATAGTAGTATTTTAATTTTCTTAATTTGGATTTCAAAAATTCCCCATTGCAGCACTGAACCCAATAGAAAAATTATGTAATCTAGTAATTGAAATAAATCACTTGTACATAGGTTTTCTAATTCTTAAGGTAAAATCTGGGATAATTCCCCGATCGCATATGAAAAAATAGCTGCCGTGATTAATAACCAAGCCCTTTTTGCTTGAGCCTGAATATTAAATTTTAAGGTAAAAATTACCCAGATTGAAAAATTATAAAGACACCGATAATTAAGAGGTTGTCATAATCTTATTTGAAGAAAAAAAAGGTAGAATAAGCCAAGCTGTAAATATAAAAACAGTAAATAATGCCAATAAAAGATAAATAATACTTAAAACTGCTAAATAACTTCCTTGGGTAACAATTCTATTGATGTGAAATTAGAAAGATCTTTTAAGTCGGGAAATTATTCTTACTTACAACTACTTTTAGGGATTTAAAGGGATTATTAAAAGGGGCTCTGAATGCAAGCAAGACCGGGAAGACTTGGAAATTCAGCACTGGAGAATTGGGCACTCTTTGTTGAAGGTACTGACATTAGGTGGAGTTTTGGTAACCCGAGCTTCGAATTTAAAGAGGTAGTTTCCAACTTTCTGATGGGTTTAGGGAATTTAGGGAAAGAATTATTCGGAGAGGGTATAGCGAGTATTAATTTTGATCTACGGAAACATAGCGGAATGAAAACTTCTGAAATCTTTATTGTCTCATTACAAGACCAATTCTTTCTCATTATATCTGATCCAGCTGTGACCTTACTATTGATTACAGCTGGAGGGGGAATCCCTGCTGATATTAAAGATATTATGACAGCTGTGCTAGTTGGGCAAGCAAGTATTCTATATGCTAATAGCGTAACTGATGCGGATCCTGAGACCAAAAGAAGAATAGAACAGGATTTTCAGGATATTATACTTGATATTAACGAAAGATATGCTCAAGATGGCATGTTAAACTCGATTGTTGGAGAATATGGGAGTAACTTCTCTATCCTCACATTTGAAGAATGCTTATTATTGCATTATTATCTTCGTAAACAGGCTGAACGAGCCAGTTATACCGCACCGACTGGTTGGGCAATGATTGCCAATCTTGAAGGTTGGGAAATACCCTTATCATATAATTTGACAAAAGAAGGAATTTGGGCTGGATTTTTTGCAGCTATTGTTGGATTCATTCATTCGCTTTTCGAGTCTAAACCCAAGTACATCAGCTTTGGCTCAACCGAGATCCAAAAACTTAGGTTTATTTATGGCAAAAAGTATTTCATGGCTATAGATACTAGTTTTGTTTCCGATCTTCTCCTCCAGAAAGATTTTCAAAAGGAATTATTTAGTACTAGTTATAAAATACTCAAAGATATGTCCTTGGGTATCAAGAACTTGATAATAGAAGAGATCCTCCAATATAATGAAGAAAAATTAACACAATTATCAGTTGAGACGCTTCTTGATACTTATGTTGGCACCGAGGAAACTTTGGAGCTTACTCGTGATGAACGTATGATCAGAGTTTGGGGGAAGCTACTTCTTAGTTATCAGCAAGATAAAGAGCGAAATATTTGATTGGATTCTCATTTGTTTCTCCTCTCCTCTAAATCTATTATTTTCAGATTTTAACAACTTTTGAGTATATATTAGATTTAATTCCCGATAATTATAAATATTTTAATAAAAAAAATACGTTTAATTCACCACAGCTCTTAGAATCACGAACGACATACCATGATACTGGTGAGGTTTTTGAGTAATATAAAGGAATTATTTGATCTGTCAGGAAAAAAAGCATGTGTTACTGGAGGTGCTTCTGGTATTGGTTTTGCGATGGCTGAGGGGTTAGCTGAGGCGGGCGCTGCTGTAGCTATTTGTGGACGTGGACGTCATGGGTCACTAGAGGAAGCATCTTCTCAACTCTCAAAAATAGGTCCTGAAGTTCTAGCAGAAAAATGTGATGTAAGCATCGAAGAAGAGGTTATACACCTCGTACAGACATTACATGATAAAGATTTCATTGTAGATATCCTTGTTAACAACGCAGGTGTTTCTTGGGGCCATGATTCAGAGACTATGCCCCTAGATCGCTGGAATATGGTTATTGAAACCAATTTAACTGGACTATTTATTGTAACACGAGAAATAGCGAAAGAATTTATGATACCAAGGGCTAGGGGTTCCATAATTAACATTACGAGTGTATCTGGAATGACAGGAGGAGAAATAGGTCTTTCTGCTTATTCTGCTTCAAAGGCTGGTGTAATTGGCATAACTAAGCAATTGGCAATTGAATGGGCTTCCTATGGAATCCGTGTGAATGCTATTGCTCCAAGTTGGTTTCCCTCCTATATGACCCGTCATTTCACGGGAGAAGATAGCCCTTACCGTGAATTTCTTCTGAAGGATAGTCCTTTTGGGAGGTTTGGTAAACCAGGGGAATTGAAGGGGCCAGTCGTCTTTCTGGCGTCACAAGCAAGTTCATACATCACTGGCACAGTTATTCCAGTCGACGGAGGTTATATTTCAAAATGAATTCCACACATGTCTTAGATCTGTTCAAATTAACTGATAAAGTAGCACTGGTTTCTGGGGGTGCTAAGGGGTTAGGTACTGTTATAAATGAAGGACTTTTGGAAGCTGGAGTTAATACATTGATCTTTTGTGGTCGTGGGAGACATGGTTCAGTAGAAGATGAACAGGAACGATTATCTGAGTTGTTCACTAATGCCAAGATTATTGGTGTCCAATGCGATGTCTCTGATGAATCGCAAGTTCAATCAATGGTGCAGAAAATAAAAAATAATGTAAATCAGATCGACATATTAATTAACAATGCAGGAGTCACTTGGAACGCTCCAACAATCGATCAAACGTTTGCAACTTGGCATCGAGTCATTGATACTAATCTTACAGGGTTATTCCTCCTCACTCGTGAAGTTTCAAATCAACTTATGATTCCCAAGGGTGGAGGTACAATAATTAACATTAGTAGTATCTTAGCTTTTCAAGGAGTAGAAGTTGGTAGTCAGATTGGGTATACTGCTTCCAAAGCTGGTGTTTTAGGGTTAACTCGTCAGCTGGCTATAGAATGGAGTAAGTGGAATATTCGCGTTAATGCCATTGCTCCTTCATTCATAGAGGGAGATACAATGGCAAAAGTATTCACCAATGAAGATAGCCCTGTGAGAGAGACTCTCATTGAAACCATCCCAACAAAACGTTTCAATACTCCCACTGATTTAAAAGCAGCTGTTTGTTTCCTTGCGTCAGATGCATCATCCAATATTAATGGTCAGTATCTTGTATTAGACGGTGGTCTGTCAGTGAAATAAAAAGATAGGTGATCTAGAATAACAAAAATAAATAAAACAGATGATCTTGATCAGACATTAAAAGTTGATCAAATAGCACAAAACGATATGGATCTTATTTTTAATTATACCCCGCATTACTTTCTGGAAGGCTATACCGAATCATTAAAAGTCATCCAACAACAGGGGAAGCCACTACTAGGATATTTCACCAATCGAATTCCAGTCGAAATCCTGCACGCACTAAACGTTAATCCAATCCGTATGTTGTCCATAAATTCATCAGTTCAGGGAGCCTCAGAGAGATACATTCAAACATTTGCTTGCTCATGGTTACGCCAAATTATGGACATTGGACTCAATAAAGGTTATGCTTCCTTTGACGGACTCATATTCTCTGCGGGTACTTGTGATTCCCTTCAGAATCTCTCGGACATCTGGAAAAAAGTTTTTCCAGAACAATGGACGTACAATCTTACTTTCCCTGTTTTAACAGATACTGAAGCCGCTGTTGAATATCTCCAAAATGAGTTCGACACTTTAATCCAAAATATTTCCCAAAAGTTTCCTGAGAATCCTGATGGTTTTACTTTGTCTAATAGTATCAAATTATTTAATATAAAGCGCGTAAATCTTCAGAAATTAGCTAGTTTGGTTTCAGAGCGGAAAATGAGGTATCATGAATTTTTTAAATTATTACTTCTAGGAGATACTCTTCCCATTGAGACTGTTAATTCCTACTTAGAAAAGAAAATCAGCCAAAATGAGATTACCAATCCACCTGATATCCCTGATTCTCCTCGTCTCCTTTTAACTGGAGGAATGTTTGATAACTATCTTTTATTCGAACATGTTTCTGATTTTGATTATTTAGTAACTGATGATTTATCTTTTGGGACACGTAACTTTAATTTTACAATGCCTCAAAGCAGCTTTTTACAGGGGTATGCTCAAGCATATCTAGAAAGAACACCTGATCCCACTGCTTTTGATATGGAAAAGCGTTGGAAAGGCTTAGAAAATTCGATTCATAATCATCAGATTGATGGTGTCATCTTGCTTGGGATCAAATTTTGTGATCCTGATACGTTTGAATTTGTGTCTATTCAAAATAACCTGAAGGATCTTGATATTCCTTATCTAAATCTTGAGACCAGTCCTGATTTGTCAAATCTACAACAGATAGAAACACGTCTCTCGGCATTTATAGAAATGATTTCTTAGGAGAAAATCATTGTGTCTTTTGAAAAAGAAAAGAAGCGTGTATATCGACGCCTTGAAAGCCTTCAAAGCGTTAAGAACTCTCAAGCCATGTATTATCTTCAGAGTAAAAATCCCTATCTCCATGATGAGGGGAAGAAGATAGCTTGGGTAACTTCTGGTGCACCTGTGGAATTCTTGATTGCAATGGATATTGTCCCTCTCTATCCTGAACAGTATGGAGCTATAGCAGGAGCAGCAAAGGATTCTACTCGCCTGTGTCAGGTGGCAGAGAGTCATGGGTATAGCCCTGACCTCTGTGCGTACGCCCGTACTTCTTTTGGCAGTGTATTTTCTCCTGATCCTCCAACCCCTTTATCTGAGATTGATGGTATGGGAGGATTAGCGCGGCCTGATATGTTGATTGCAGGAAACAACATTTGTGGGACTGTACTGAAATGGTATCAAGACTTGTCACGTATATTCAATATTCCCTTGTTCTTGTTTGATACTCCTCCTTTGGGTGATACAATACCCAATTATTATATTGATTACTTAACCTCTCAATTAGGGGATTATATTGAATTTCTCGAAGAACAAATGAAGAGGAAAATGGATGAGGAAACAATGATAGAAACAATGCATCATTCCCGTCAAGCTGTGGAATTATGGACTCAAATATTAAATCTATGTAAAAATAAGCCTAGTCCATTGAATTGTGCTGATAGATTCCTGTTAATGGCCCCTGTTGTGTCTCAGAGAGGTGATCCAGAGATTGTACCAGTTTATGAAGAGGTCTTATCGGAGGTTCAACAAAGAGTCGATGAAGGACTTGGCGCGATCACTGTTCCAGAGAATTATCGGTTTTTATTTGACAATATTCCAATCTGGTTTAACCTATATGAGTTCTTTAATTCACTTTCTGCAAAGGGGGTAGTATTTCCTGTTGATACGTACACGCAAGCGTGGAGTCACCAACTTGCCGAGACGGAAGATTTATTGCGGGATGCCGCAGTCACTTACTCGAACATCTATCTAAATAAGACTATTCAACATAAAATTGATTTAATTAGTACCTTGGTTAATGATTACGATTGTGATGGGGTTTTATTCCATTCCATGAGAAGCTGCAAGAGATATTCTTTAGGTCAGCCAATTACACGTCGAGAGGTGACTGAGAAGACTGGTAGACCTGGTGTCATTGTCGAAGGAGATATGTGTGATAGCAGAAATTTTAGTGAAGAACAAGCATGGACAAGGATCGAGGCACTACTAGAGCTCATTAATGATGAAAGATAAAATTAATATTGAAAAAAGGGAAATTAAAGAGAATAATAGTGATAAATTTTCTTACCTAATATGTTGAAGGCTTTTCCCACATTTTTACCTGATTTTGCTGAGGTTTCAAAATACCTAATTTCTTTATCAATGTTATCAAATTTTGATATTAATTGTTTTGATATGAACTTTTCAGCCGTTTTAGTATCAATGGTTCTTTCTTTTTCCTCTTTTAAATCGATTTTATTGCCAAGTACGATTACAGAAATATTTGGTGATCCAGAATGTCTACTGAGTTCATTTATCCATTTTTCTAAATTCTTCATTGTGTTTGGATGAGTTATGTCAAAAATTAAGAATGCTCCTACCACACGGTTAAAATAGATTGCTCTAACTTGGTTGAAAGCTGGTTGACCAGCTAGATCCCAAATTTGGAATCTTATTGTCTTATATTTAGATTTTATTCTTAGCCTAACTTTTTTTGATGCAAAATCTGAACCAAGAGTTGGTTTATAGTCGCTCTGAAAGCCATGTCCTAAATATCTCTCTTTTAAAGAAGTTTTTCCCACCCCGCCATCTCCGCATAAGCAAATCTTTGCCAATAATGCCACTAGAAAGCAGAACTCCTTTCGAGACTTAAATTTATATTCCGTTGGCTTTGAAATTTTATTCTAAAAAGTATTCGTTATACATAAAATATTCTAAATCTTTCTAAAATGAGCTAAACTCCCATAAAAATAAATGGTAAATTCGGTTAATTAATCCTCTTGAGGCACAATTATATCCACATTGGGAGAACAGCCAATCCAAAGAGCATCATAAATTTGGTTTGATGGAATTTTAAGAAGCTTTGTCATGATATTCATTGCATCATTGAATAATAGCTTCCTGGTTTGTTTCAACAATCCATTCTGCATTGCTTTATCAAACAATTTGATTTCCTCATGAGTAGTTTTGGTTTTCATCTTAGAAACTGTTTGAGTAACAACTAATCGCTTAAGAGCATTTATTCCTGCTTGAGAAATAGGTATAGGTTCCAATCCTTGTT
The DNA here is from genome assembly GCA_029856365.1 of Candidatus Hodarchaeota archaeon. Lineage (GTDB taxonomy): Archaea > Asgardarchaeota > Heimdallarchaeia > Hodarchaeales > Hodarchaeaceae > Hodarchaeum. The sequence goes on along the minus strand of JAHQWW010000047.1, from coordinate 16,401 downwards.
TTAATTTCTCATCAAATATCTTTAATTTTCTTGTATCAATGGAGAAGGGCATAAGTAGGGGAATAGGTAAGTATTTCCGAAGAATAGATGTGGCTTGAGGGCCATAATAGGACTCATCAACAATCCCCAAATTAGGAATAGACACATTCTTCTCTAGCTCCTTGATTGTCTTGTAAAGTGCATCTTTTGCAAAAGGTGATGGTTTTTCTTTAAGAAACATAAATATTCGATAACTTGTTGATGCAGCTATCATAATTTGGAATTGATTCTGTTCAATAAAGCTAATACGAATTTTCTCATCCAGTCTTGTCTCAACATGATATTCTAGATCATGCTGCTGAACCTGTTGCATGAAATCTGTTTGGAAGGATTGAAGGAAGGAATCAATCCCAACAGAAAGGCCACTAAACGCATCATCCAATGAACCATCTGTCTGGTAGATAACATTAGTCAGTGAGTAGATAGGAACGCCTACTTCTGTAGTAATTAGAATTGAATATATATTACGTATTAGAGATAGTTTATCTTCAAGATCTTGAACTTTCTGGCGTCTAATATTTCTGTATCTCTGAAAAGTAACTCTTCCATAAAGTATAAAGATAATTATAACCGCTGTGATTAGAACAGTCAGGATTATTTGTATAAGAGTGAAACCTGGGATTATTGGGCCTTCCGTTGGAAAAATAATGGGATGATCAACAATTGATGATGAAACAAAGCTTGTGTTGTCATAAGCTTCGATAAACCAAGATATTGTTCCAGTTTCAAGAAATGTTAATTCTGCAATGTACAAACTCCCATTGTAATTCATTTTTTTGGGAGTAACTTGAACTCCAGCACCTCCATTGCCTTCATATGATACAAATTCATATTTTAAAAGAACTTCAGTAACTCCTGATCCCCAATCGGAAACATTAGCCCAAATAATGATGGTTGTTTCGTTAATTTGGTCAAGTCCACTTGAAAGGATTATTGGTTTCCAATAATCAAGCATCTGACTTGAATTTGAGTATTCTCTTGGGTCATAATAGCCTCCAAGTACCCCATCATCGATTATTTGCATGATATAAGAGAAATTGTGTAGATAATCAATAGCTAAATCGTAAATATGGTGGGTTCCGTTGAATTCCATCAATTCCTCTGTTAAAATCTCAATATCAATAGACTCATCCAAAACAGATAATGCAATGTAATGATCCTCAAAATTATGTTCTTCAAATGTATCATTAATTTTAGCCCATAATCTTACTTCTCCAGGATTCAATTCTAACAGACCAAATTCCAAACCATGCCCCTGAGCTGTAGTAGGTTGGAAATTTGACGTTTTGCAGCTTAATATAGGAGTTTCGTTTGTGTTTGCAGCTTCATCATAAATTGTCAACCTATAACTGAAGGTGTTGTTGCATGTTAATTGTATGGAATAAATATAATGTGATCCATTGTAGCTCATATCATCAGTCCAATTAACCCAGTGATAACCGTCAAAATAATTTATAGTAATGTTAACTTCTCCTATTGTCCCAAATGAATCATCAACTTCAACCCAAAAAGAGAGTTCTGTTGCTGTATGATTAATAATTTGTTCTGAATAACTAAAAGACTTATAAAAGGGTGGGGTTAAATCAAGAATTGAGACAGGTTTCCAAGAAGTAATATTTTCGTTTTCATTCTTGTCCTTGGCTGTAATTTGATATGTAAATGCTTCTCCAGGTGTAAACTCTTGTAATGAAAAGGTATAAAAGTTTCCAGAACCATTCCATGCCATTGTTTCATGTTGGTAAGCAACATGGATGATGTCGATCATAACAGAAGAATTATTATCACTAAGACCACTCCCATAAATTCCCTCTACCACTTCGGCCCAAATTAAAACCGTTCCATTTTGAAAGTTAATTGATCCATGGTTTTTGATATTTGGAGGTGCTAAATCATCGATGGTTATAAGTTCGCTGATCACCCCTTGGTTTCCCGCTTCATCATAAGTCCATACAGTTATTGTTATTTGATCAGAAAATTTAAATGAATGAGTTGACACATAATATATTATCTCTTCTTCCATTTGGTGAGTTGTAGTTATATCTTGGTGGGTTATATTTACATAAAAAGGACTATTGACATAATGTGAACTACCCCAGCTATCAATAGCAAATGAATTAATAGTAATTTGACCATCTATGTCTCGTGAATTCTCTATAGCAAGATTTATGTCAGGAGGTACAATATCGGTCAATGTCAAATACTTAAATTGGAGGGTATTATTGTTTCCCGCCTCATCAATGGCTTCTGCATAATAAAATAGATCTCTATCTGAATAAGAAAAATTACTGTATATTCCAACATAAAGATTGTTATCGATTTGATTTAAATCATATTTTAACCAAGAACCAGTTGAGTTTTCATGAATGAAGACAGTTGTTATATTACTTGGCCAATCTACAACCGTGGCAATAAACTCTACGGTCCCATTTCCAAATTCTATCGCATTAAAGGTCACTTGGGGATTGGCAGTATCATTAATTATCATTATCCCGTATTCGATTTTGAAATTACCTACTAAATCGCTAGCATTAATCCAAAATTCAACTATATCATTGAATGTGAAAGCCCCATAGTAATAAAAGTAACCAGCTCCAAGATCGTACATAGATTGCGTATTATTTGGGTTACTATTGACAGATATTGTAATATTAACACTGTTAAAATCTAACCCACTTTGATATATCGTTGTTTCATGTATTCTGATATTCCATTCAACAAGTCCTTTATCATGTGTTGTATATGGTGTAATCCAATCTATTTGAGGAGGAATAGAATCAGAAATAGTTATATAACCAACCTCCATTGGGAAGCTTGGAATTTTTGAACCATTTTCATTTCCTACTGTATCATTGACTGAGAAGATAATATAATTCAGAACATCCCCAAAAAACGATTGTGTACGATATGTCCAAAATCCAGATCCATTAAGGTGCATCTCTTTTAAGGTTCCATTGATCTTTAATAAAACGTAACCTTCTACTCCACTCACATCAGTAATATTTGCATAAAATTCTAATGCTCCATCCCCATAATCTGTTACACTTAATTCATGAATTATTGGTGGATTAGGATCGCTCAATAAAAAGGAGATTAATTCAGTTTTATTGACATTACCAGCCGTATCCTCTGCAATTATATTGTATTTGATACTGATATTCGTAATATCTGTTAAGGTATCAAGAGCTGTATCATTATAAAACGTATTTCCTGTTTGAAAAACCATTGTGAAATTAGCTTCAACTACTTCTAATCCGCTTGTTAAATTTATGGCAGTAATATTAAGTGTAACAGAAGAATTGAGTAAATTTTCATCAATTACGTCAACATAAAATGTCCCCTGACTCAAATCTTTGTTAAAATGAATATTATTAAACTTTGGTGGAGTAATATCTGTGTACAAAGACAGTTTTATATTGAAAGTAAATTGGGCTGTATGATGATATGTTCGATCTGGGACAATCTGAACGGATATTAAACTATCATTCGTTACAATATCAAATTCAACTTTAATGTTATATAGTCCCCAAGAAATATTATAGAAGGTAGTATTTCCCATAATGTTTGTGTATTGAGTTATGTTTGCTGAACTATTAAAAAGTGTAACTTTTGCATTTGAAATCTCTTTGTGATTGAGATCTTCTACATTTACCGTGATACTAGCATTTCCAGAATAATCATCATAAAGAATCCACTTTAGTGTGTTATTCCATAAACGCCATCCATCTAGGCTGAGATATTCTCCTTGACTTGTACCTAGAAAAGCTCTACGTTCAGTACTTATACTAACACCAGTATAATCTATTCCTCCTCTTTCTAACGCGATTAATGTTCCATAAAAAAGATAGGGAGTCTTGGAACCAACTAGACCAAGAGGAAAGATATCAGATTCCGAGGGAAGGGCATTATATCCTTTTATATAGTTTAATTCAGTAGTTGTGTTATATATTTCTAAAGAACCAAGAGTCATTTGATTAGTAATATAGTGGGATGTATTTTTTATCCAAATATCTTGTTGCTGTCGTAAAGCGCTTCCACTTCCCAGATGAAATATGTCCCAAGTCTCTGGTTCCATTGTAAGGATAGGAATAGCCGCATTTCCTAATGAAGCGACATCTCCCGATTCAAAAATGGAATCCGAAATAATTATTGCGTCATACTCAGAATAATTGTACGAATTATTGGCATCATGATAAATTACTGAGAAACCTAAACTTGTTATATTTTTGTAGAATGGTTGATCAAAAATCGGATGTGGTGAGGATTCATTTCCAACAATGAATAGAATACTAATATTAGAGGCTTGAAAAGGGTGAATAGCCAGCGATGGATTATTAAGTGGGGATTTTATGGGAATAATATTCTTAGATTTTTCATTAAGTGGTAGAATATAATTCCTTTCTTTAAGAGGATCTGTATTATTGGTCAGATTCTCTTGGAAAACGTTTGAAATCATAGAAAAGAAGATAAAAACAAGAATCATCGCAAAAAGAGTTCGTTGTTTATGCTTAGGTGATTTTCCTGTTTTCATCTGTGTTGTTGGTACCAAAAGTAGAAATCCCCATTTGATGAAAATGTGTATTTGTATTATTGTATAGTATATGTATTTGTATTTTTTTCTTATACTAATTTTTTTCTAAATAAAAAAGAAAAGAAAAAGAATCCTTTGGAATTTCAAGAAAAATCGCATATCATCAATTTTCGTATTGAAATGATAAAAAGGTACTTCCTCTTTGGAATTAACTTCAATTTGAAAGTTACTAGAGGATAATACTACCTAATTACCATCTTTTTTCATCTTGGTATCGTCATCATTTTCCATGTCATCAGTTTCACTCTCATCCTCTTCCTCGGTTTCATCTGTGTCATTATCATCGTCGAGTAAACCATTTATGTCATAATTCAGTTCTAATGAATCATCATCAGCTTCAGCTCGAATTTTTCCAACGGGAGGCCGAATTTTTTTCTCTTTGCCAAATTAAATTGATTCTCGACTCATAGTTTATTCCCGTGGAATGAAATCGGGACATGCTCTCTCATCACGGAGCATTATTGCAAAGTTATTATGTAGAATGAATAAACGGCAAAGACCTGCTTCTTGCTCAGTCATATCAGCATACCTTATGGAAGCTTTATCAGTTAGATACGCGCATTGACCACACGTTTTATTTTTATAATCAAATTCCGCTTCTGACATTTTTTTAATCATCTCATTAAAAAGGAACTTTTATAGCTTCTTTGAATGTACTTATTTATTATCCTCATAAATTAAAAAACTTTATTTTGAATCAAACTTATTTATTTTTCTGCTGTGTTTGAATTGCCCTTTGATAAATTCTTAAGTAAAATCAGTGGTCACAAAGGAGTATTTACTATCGAAGAATTCCAAGAGAAATTGGATCTCCTTATTTCCAGAATCGAACAAGAATATGAAGCTTCTCAGATTGCAGAACAAGGTTTTCATCAACAATATGACGAAAAGCTTTCAAAACTTGATTTCAGTGGCAGCAAGCGCGCAGTGGAAGATGGAAGGCATCAATTGGCAAAATCTCTAGATCTAGATATTCAACTCGATTTCTTGAAGAAAATCAGGTTATTATCACAGAGAATACCTCCAAAAAAACTCAATTCAATAGATTTTAGTCAATTAGCAAATCAAGCTTTTGATTCTAAGAAATTAAGCTCTCATTCTTATCGAAAAATCATTTTAAACAGGTTTAAGAAATTAATACCAGCGGCCGATGAAATTCTGTTAACAAGTATCGATTCCGAGGAGGAAATCGATCATATCCTTCAAGAAGTCAAAGAAGGTAAACATACTATTGGTTCTATTGACAAAGAAGTAGAGAAAATCATTGAAGAAGTGAAAAAGAAAAAAAAGGATGAATAAATCTCTTCAGAATGCGATAAAGCTATGAAATCTATCACGTTAGCTCCCAAGTCAATCACAAGATCGAATATCCAGTGAATGAAGGAGTTATCAAAATTGAGTAATAAACCTGTCATTCGCCCTATGACTATTGAAGATTGGAATACATTTCATACATTCGATAAAAAGATTTTTCCTGATGATTCAATGCTTGAAGATTGGTTTAAAAAACGATTAGATCGTGATGGCTTTTTTGCATTAGAAATTAATGGACAAATTATTGGACAGTTAATTTTAGCTTTATTTGGAGAAAATGAAGGACATCTCGGACGTATAGGAGTGAACAAAAATTATCAGGGTGAGGGTTATGGAAATCTGCTTATGAAGCATGCAATTGAATGGTTTCGGAAACAGAAGGTAATCAAACAAATCCATCTTTACACTCAAGATCACAATACGGTTGCACAAAACCTCTACAAAAAATTGGGTTTTACAATTTCGGAAATTACTTGGCATTATTTCATTCCTTTTGACTCTCTAAGTCCTCTCAATATTTATACATGTCAAGAGATTCTTGAGAATGAAATTGAGCCTGTTGGTGAGAAATATACTGATACCCTACCAGCAGCCCAGATTAAACGTTTTTTAACTCATGATGAATTTCATGTTCTCACTCTAAAGAATAGTAATGAAGATATTGTGGGAGCTTGTAGGTTTACTCCCAGTTTTCCTGGCTGCTTCCCTTTTGTACTTGATAAAATTGATGCTTTCGATGATTTCTTAGTCGGTCTGAAGCAGTATAGCTTACCTGATTATGATTACATTCGTGTAACTTACACTGCTTATCCTAAATTAGCCCAATTATGTGAAGAACGAAAGTATAAACTTCATCACAGACTTTTCAAGATGACTCTGGCTTTAGATTAGCTGATTAGAGAACAGTCCCTTCAAACGACACTAAAACATATACTGGATTAAATCTCATCTACTGGTTTCCTGTGATAATCTCTAGTATTTTCTTTTTGAGAAGTAAGTCATTGTTCTGAGGATCATTTAGTTTATAGTATGATACCTTTAACACAAACTATATATAGATTTATCTAGATTTATCTATATCTAGATTTATCTATACAGTGTCGTCTGGAGGTGCTGGGGAGGCTTATCAAAAGAAAGATTTCGAAAAATATGAAAAACTCCAGAAGAAATGGATTGATAATACTCTTAACAAGTTCAATTTGCAGGTAACCTCTCGAAAGGCATTAGGGGGACGGTATGTCGGTCAATTCAGCCATTTGGGTGATAATCGAGATTGGGGACTTATCCGTACTTGGGCGGAAGAAATAGGCCAAATCATAATTTTAAGAAAACACGTTGATAGCTAAACAAAATGGAAGTATTAATTCATGACATTAGATGTCTTCATTGAGAGACCAACAAACCAAACTACCAAATATCTCTTAATTTTCAGTTTAATACTAATCGCTATTGCAATACCTCTTGTAATAATTCTAACTGCTTTTTTCTTGTTAATTTCTGGATTAAGAAAACAAGTAAGTTTGAAAAAATTGCAATGAGTAAATGAACTTAGTTTTTCATCGGTGTTCAAACTCTATTGAAGCTGAATTGATACAGTAGCGTAAACCCCCTTTCTTTTTGGGGCCGTCATTGAATACATGTCCCAAATGTCCTCCACATGCTGAACATAGCACTTCTGTCCGAATCATTCCATGAGAGGTATCTAGTTTTTCTTCAATAGTGTCTTTGACTGGATTAGAGAAACTAGGCCATCCGCAACTTGATTCAAATTTCTCTTCAGACACAAAGAGTGGAGTTCCACAGCCTGCACACTTATATTCCCCTTTTTCAAAATGATTCCAATATTTCCCTGTGAAAGCTCGTTCGGTACCCTTTTTCCTGAGTATCCAAAATTGCGCTTTTGTAAGAGCTTTTTTCCATTCTTCTTTAGTCTTTTTCTTGTTAGGGTTCATCTTAATATATGTTTCATTTATGTAATACATAAATTCGTCGATAAAAATATCGCAGTAATTGAAATAGTTAATTAAATTATATATTTCAAAAGAATGTGATCAAGGATCAGAATAAGCTTTTCACGTCTCTCAAGATGGATCTCATTTCATCTAATCCCATTTGCCAAAATTCTTTTGTTGTAAGATCCATACCCATATCTTTAACTAATTCTTGAGGCGACTTGGACGATCCAGCAGCGAGAAATGCTTTAAATTTGGGCTTAAACGATTCTCCTTCACTTTTGAATTTATTATATAATGCAAGGACTATTAATTCGGCGAACACATAAGGATAATTATAGAATCGTAAGTCTATTCTGAAATAATGTGGTTTCCACATCCAATCGTACTTCTGTTGTGGTAAGAATTCGATAGTATCTCCAAAATAATCTTTTCTGGACTTTAAAAATAGCTCTGATATTTTCTCAACGTTTAGGTATTCACCTGCTTCGATAGCACTATATAGACTTTTCTCAAATTGTGTTCGTGATCCCACCTCAAATATTATAATTGCTAGGTCTTCCAAGTGGTTATATAAAATAGTACGTTTCTGAGAATTATCAACAACTTCTTTCATTTTATCTATTAACAGAAACCGTACAAATTCTGAGGCACACTCCGCAATACAAAATGAAATATCCCAATTAATCAGGGTTTGTGCTTCTAAGGTTAAATAACCGTGTATAGCATGACCCATCTCATGAGCTAACGTACTTAAATCATTGAATGTTTCATTAAAGGACTGTAAGATGAAGCATTCTTTTGCATATTCATTGGTTGAACAAAAAGCTCCTCCTCGTTTTCCTTTCCTGGGGGAAGCATCAATATGATGTTCTTCAAACATCTTGTTTGCAATTTTTCCGAATTCTTCGTCGAAATCCTTCAGAAGTCCAGCAACTCTTATTTTTGCCTCATTCCAAGTTATCTTTTCTGATTCTTCTCCCTGTTGAGAGATAGGTGCCCAAAGATCTTCCCCTAATAATTTTTCAGTACCTAATACTTTGGCTTTTAGCAACAAAATCTCATGAAAGATGTCTAGATTGTCCTCTATTACTGCAAATAAATTATCAATCATTTCTTGTGAGATATCATTAGTAATTAAACTAGAGGCCATGGTATCGTAATTTCTATATTTTGCCATCGAAACATGATTGGCGCAAATACTACGTAATGAAGCTGAAAATATGCTCCCATCTTCTTTTAAAGTATCCATAATCGCAAAAATGGTATTTTTCCGATTGGTTCTAACTGGTGATCTCATTAGACCTTGAGCTTCACTCCAATAAAACGTCTTCTCTTTGTTGTCAATTATTGCTTTAAATGGTTTACTACCTAACCACTCTGCTCGAAATTGCGACCAAGCCAATACTCCATTCAGATCTTTTTCGAGAATTAATCGTTCCTCTACTTCAGATAGTTTGTGTTTATGTTTCCTAAGAGTTTTTTTCAAAAAATGGTGATAATCCTCTAAAATTAATGATTGTAGAAATTCTTCATTACTCTCTAATAACTTCCCCAATTCTATTTCGATAAAAGCGATCTTTTTCTTGATCTCTAGCCGAAAATTTTTTACTGTGTTTAATAGTTCTAATGCTTCTTCGTTTGTTTGGTCAGCACCAACCTTTAACTGCCCATAAAAGAACAATCCTTCTGATTTTTCCTTTAAGCTTTCTAGGCGTTCAAACAATCGAAGAAGATCATTAGCAGTTGTTTTCACTGTATTTATTTTCCCACGGTAATCTTTTTCAATCATTTCTGCTTCATATCTAGCTTTTTCAATAGTTTGCTGAATTTCTTCATTAGTTTTGAAGATAAGCGTTAGATCCCATGCAACTTCTTTTATTTCTTCCATTTTAATCACTATATCAGTAAAAAATGTCTAATTACAATGAGATATTCACTGTTATTTGCTTTTTTCCAGTCATATATTCAATATCTATTCTTCCTATGGTTACTTTAGCAACAGATTTTTCACGTAGTTGGGTGTTAATTATGGCTTGAGGATTTTTATCCAGTTTTTGAATCATGTTTATCAATGCTTGCATTTTCTCGTCCATATCATGAATAAATGACACTTTTCCCTTGAACTGAGTTGTTGCATATAGGTGGTCACATGCCCCTTGAGCATATCCATGATCGATCAGTGCTTGTCCCCAAACCACGTCATTTGAAGTTAAATAATCTATTTTTTTTCCTTCAGAGGCGCAATGGAAGAATATTACTCCTTTTTCTGGATCATAACCATGACTTAGAGTAACAAGATAAGGCTGGTTCTCCTTACTCATTGCAAGAGTCACATATTGAGCTTTAAGAAGGATTTCTTTCATTTCATCAACATCAGTGATAGCTTTTTCTTTTCGCTTAATCTCTCTCATTGCATTCATCACAGAATTAAACCATTAGAATATATACTTGGGAATATCAGAACTTAGCTCCACATACAATGATAATCATTTTATTTGTATCTGTTTTCGATCTTGAATTGGTGTAAAATCCAGTGATTTCATCAGTTAATGACGAAAAAAACACATACGAAAGTCGTGTCACTGATGATTTCAGCTCAATGATTAAAATTATCATATTCAATTCCTTGGGTTTCTTCTTCCTTGATTTTCTAATTCCTTATGTTGCTTCCCAAGAGTTACAAGCTGCTGGAATAGATATGGGAGTCATATTCTCTGTTATCGTTGTTGGATATATGATTTCATCGCCATTTGTAGGAGCAATTACAGATCGAGTATCAAAGAAGCTATTAGTTTTCATTGGTTCGATTGGAAGGGGAGTTGCATACTTCATTCTTTATGGTGCTATTATTTTGAAATCACTTCTTGGAATAGCATTGGGTATGTTTTTCCTCGGTTTTTTAGCTGGTTTCTTTTGGATTCCCTTAAACACTTTAATAGCAGAAAAATCTAGTGTAAAAAATCGCTCTTATGCCTATGGTCGAAGAGAATCCGCAGAGGGAATAGGAACATTTTTTGGAGCATTTGTTGGATTTGGTATATTATTGATTGCTTTTGAAATCGCTCCACACAACTCATTTCTGATTTATAGTGCATTAATTGTTTTTGGTTTAGTAAATATCTTAGCTGGAATAGTTTTCCTCATATGTGTTGATGAATCGGTCAAATATATTGAAAACTTTAGGAATGAATCCATAGCTAGTCAATCGGTTCAAAAATGGGTTCCTTCAAGTTTAGTGATTGGTTTAAGTTTACTTTTTGTTGTTCTTTTCTTAAGTTCAACCAATGGTTCCCTAGCGAAACCATTCCTTAACGTTTATTTACTTGAGAACATTGAAGATAATCCAACATTAGCAGCACTAGCTTATGCTCCATCTGGATTTGTATCAATGTTGTTAGCCCCCAAACTTGGAGAAATTGCTGATCATACCAATCCTTATATAGGGATCAGTTTAGCAAGCGGTTTAGGGGCCCTAATTACATTCTTTCTTATAAATACGACTAATCTATGGGTCTTTGCAGCTCTTTTGATTATGGATGTTACTGTAGTTACAACAGGAGGTTTAGTCCTGAGTAATTTTATTAGTCGTGTTTCAAAAAGTCATCGAGGGAAGATATTTGGTTTTCAATCGACTTTTTCTAATTTTGGGGCAATTATTGGACCTTTATTTGGAGGAATCGTTTGGGATTTATTTGGTTCAAAATCCCCATTTATTGTCTCCATAGTGGTTGAATTAGCACTCATTCCATTTTATATCATTGCTATGTTCTATCTATTGCCTCATCTGGCTGAATCATTTGAAGTGAAAAGAAATGCAGACCAAAATAGTTGACCTTAGGTCAGATACTGTAACTAAACCTTCCCCAGAGATGTGGAAAGCATTAAAATCTCTTGACAATACACAAATTGGTGATGATGTCTATCGTGAAGATCCAACTGTTAATGAATTGGAAGACACTGCAGCTAAAATTACAGGGAAAGAAGCTGCCCTATTAGTAACATCGGGGACCCAAGGAAACTTAGTCTCATTACTGGGTTCTACTCAGCCTGGGGATGAAATATTAGTTGAATCAATGAGCCATATTTTATACTACGAGGTAGGTGGCGCTGCGCGAATTGGGGGATTGACACCCAGACCTTATTTTTCTAATAAAGGAATTGCATCTCTAGATGATGATTTACAACCATTAATTCGACCACGGGATGATGATCACCAACCTTGGATAACTTTGCTTTGTGTAGAAAATACGCATAACAACCATGGTGGAACCGTTCTTTCCCCAGCATATTTGAAAGATCTCAATAAGTTTACTGAATCAAATAACGACATGAAAATTCACATGGATGGAGCTCGTATCTTTAATGCGGTTGTTTCAATGAAATTGCCGATTACTGACTTCACACAACACGTAGATAGTATGGTTTTTTGTCTTTCCAAAGGACTTTCATGCCCCATTGGATCTGTTGTTGTTGGTTCTCAAGAGTTTATTGACAAAGCACGAAAATTCCGCAAAATGCTTGGAGGTGGAATGCGACAAGCAGGTATCATTGCTGTGATGGGACTTTTAGCATTACAGGAAAAATGGATAAAACGCCTTGAAGATGACCATAGGAATGCTAAACGATTGGCAAGTGGTTTAAAGGACTCTTCTCTTCCAATCCAATTCAGTAAACCCGAAACCAATATACTTATGGTCGAATGTCCACCAACAACACCAATGGAGAAACTCGTTAGAGCACTGGGGAATAAGGGTGTTCTAACTCTGCATAAAAAGAATAAATTACGTCTTGTAACTCATTATGGAATTACGACTGAAGATATAGACTTTAGCATAGAACAGATAATTAAGGTTATGAAAAAATTCCTTCATTAATGATCATCAAACATTTGTTGGTTGTTCGTGGGGTTTTTTAGAAAAACCCATACTTTTATTTTTAAACACCCTGAAAAAGCGACATTTGGAACATACTTTTTTTGAAGTTTGAAAATTATGACAAATAACCAACGTGTAATGTAAAAAGTATCAAGTCCATTCACCGAAGATAGGTGTACCAAAACTAATAATAAGTAACGCAATCACTATAACAAATTTAACTAATTTTATTCCTTTATAGGGCCAAATCAAATGTATCATAAAACTAACACCTATTCCATGTTTAATTTTTCCATCTAATAGTCAATTTCCATAAATTTTAATAAGTCTAAAATACTAGAGGGCGTAATAATAGACCAGGTACTTTCTTTTGGTACTCTAGGTAGGAATCACCAGACCGTTGAATCAATTCTTTCTCCTCAACTAGTTGTAAATGAAAATTAAAACCTAGAAATAGTAATAAAAACGAAGTAAAAGAGTAAAAAGATAATGTAATTAACCAACCTCCGAAAGCGGTCAAAATTACGGCAAAATAAGTTGGATGTCGGAGGATGGAGTAAATGTTGTGCTGTTGTACTTCTGATTCCTCTGGATAATAAAGATACACTAATGCCATATAATCAAATCCAAAGACCATCAAAGTTTTTCTAACTAATAATAATCCCAAAAACAGACATAAGAGACCAATTAAATTCATGCTTATCGTTATTAATTGGTTTGATTGAATAAAAAGGGTTGATAAAACAATAGTTAAGGGATTCTTAGGAGGAAAGAAGAGGTAAATAGGAATAATTGATTGCAGAGAGGTAAATAGAACAAGGGGTATTCAAATACAACCAGGGATAGCTCCTATTTCGTAAGCTCGTCTGTGATCATTTTCTAGTAATTTTACTTTTCTACTCCACATTGTTGAAACTAAGAAGAATCCTGAGCTTAATAATAGCATCTGGAAAAGAATTGGAAGTATTGGTTCAATTAGAATTATAAATTCATTTTCAGGAAAAAAGTAACGCATTAAATTCATAAAAACATATAATAATGCACCTACAGTTATAGATGAAATTGCTATTAATGAAATAAATATAATTTTTCTTCCAGAGTAAGAAGGTAATTTTTCTCTCAATTTTTCTGTTCCTTTGATGTGCATAGGTTAATTTCAACTCTTGAATAAATTGTTTTCATAAATCTTTATTAATTAGAGCGGAAGATAACTAAGTAAGAAAACAGGTAGAATGTGAAAAGAGAGTGAATGACAATGTCTGGACTTCGAGAAATGAGAATTATATAATTCTCATAACCAAACCAACGTTTAATGTTGGCTAATATTTTTCCCATATTAATAGAAAACTTCTGATATAGAGATCCGCAAGAAAACCAATGGTTTAAGGAATTTTGACCAAATATTTCGTTTTACAGCTCTTCTATGGTTTCTGTGATAGTAACATCTCTCTTCTCCAGTTCTTTCAGGAGTGTACTGTAACACGTACTATTTTGTCCTATATACTCCGGTGGAGATATCCCTTTCCTATTATAAACACCCTTAGCAACGAGGCGGGTAACTATGGAGCAAGTATAACCTGTAGTACGGGCCATGGATAGTGTCTTTGAGTTTCTATCATAACGGTCAAGCATATCATAACAGTAAGTAACTTTCCTACCTTGTTTCTCTCCTTTAATGATTATTTGCATTACCATGAGATCCTCTTCACCTTCCTTGAGTTTCCACTTCGGGAACAACAATTTCGTGGTGAGATCTATGGGCTTGATTTTTACCCCTTTGACTTGAATGGTTTCGTGGGAAAAGAAACCTAGCTCCATTAGTAGTTTCATCTTTTCTATATGGCCAGGATAACGCAATGTTTTCTCTATCTTGTCAGGAATGTCAGGGAATGTCTTTGTCAAGGTTCTTAATCCATCCATATTGAAGGCTTCAAGAGAACCAATTCCAGGGAAATCTATTATTTCAGGATCAGATAATGCTGGTCGGATAACAAGATCACCATTTACAACAAATCTCGCTGGTGTTGTATAATCTTCGATCATGTCAATGAGTGAAAAATGAGTCTTGTATTCAAGAGGCTTCTCTCTTATTACTGGAAGACCTCCAACATAGCAAGTGTAAGAATCGATTTTCTCTAAGGAACTATGGAGATGGCCTAGTATGATACTACTAAAACCAGGAGAAACCCCACAGTCAACTACTGCGGTCACATTATTGTCTTTAGCGAGTCTATCCAGTTTAAAAGCGTCCTCAGGAAAAAATGCAATATCTACAACATTTTTACCAGCTTCTATAATGGCTTTAAGCGTTTCAAACCCCATAAAACCTGGTAATGCTCCAACAATAATATCAAAGTCCATTACCGTGCTTTTCAAAGTTTGTGAGTCAGATAAATCAACGTATATCACGTTAATATGTTGTGATTTTAATTTATCTAAGGAAGACTGGTTTACATCTGCAACTGTTACATCCATATCTTGATCCATTGCTAAATCAATGGCGATAGCACTCCCAACAAGACCAGCTCCTAAAACAAGACACTTCATTATACTTTCTCCGCTATTAATACCTGCATTTAGGTCATAAAAATGTATATAATAAATTTTCTTCTTTTTTTAAACGCGAGATTGACAAATTCATTTGATTTGTCTAGCTTTTTTCTTCCAGGTCTTGTTTATCACTTGATTGAGAATAAAAAAATAGATAACTAAAGCCTTATTAGGTATATATCGTCTTTTTTCAGATAGATGCTATCTAATACTTTCAATTTGATTCATCAATAATAAGTATGTTTATTTTTTATTCAATTCGATTCCATAAATCCAAATCCAAATTATACAACTGAAATTGATACAACTACAGATCAAGATACAACTGTAAAAACTGCAATTCCAACCTAAAAAATCCCCAAAAAAATTGATTTTCCTCCTCAAAATCTGTATACCCAAACTAAATGTCGTTTTCCATCACTAGATTATTATTTTAATCACATTAATAACTCTACTAATCCAGCTGCTAAAACATGGCAAAAACAATTAACAAACACTCTAAACAAGCAACAGCAATTTTCTTTTACACAATGGTTAAAGAATGTTATGATCTAATTAATTTGGAAAATTAAACTCTCACCTTTTATCTAATTTAGATATTATATTTTGACTAATAAGCAATTTTCCTAAGCCTAATAAGTTAAAATCTTTATGCTGGAATAGTTCAATTTTTTTATCTCTAAATAACAAGGTTCTAATCCTAAAGCATCCTATATTACCAGATAGAAAGGGAGGAAACATTGGCTTCCCTCCTCATAGTTAAGTAAAAAGGTTTGGAAGAGAACATTCTAATGTAATGAATGAGTTTACATTCATCCAAAATTTTAAATAACCTGGAAACAAATTTATTCTTGATTAATGAATGAAGTTCGGTTTAGTTGTTCTATCTAAATAGGATGATCTGTACTTGCGAGGCCATAATATACTATTACTTTCAATAACGATCGGATTACTGGTATTTCACCCCTTTTCCAATCAAACAACGTATATCTTTTTGGCGAACAACGGTCAGGCACAGCAGAAGCCTTTACAGGAGGAGTCAGCCATCCCCGAGCTGACTTGGAATTATACCTATAGCTGG
>JAHQWW010000184.1 GCA_029856365.1 Candidatus Hodarchaeota archaeon | reverse complement strand
CTGGATTAATTTTATATAATAATACAATATTATAAGTGCTGAGTTTGAACTAACACCAGTTCCAACGAATTCTCCCCCTATAACCCAACCGACTGTAAATAAAGCACCATAAATGACAGGCCAAGTAGCGGAAAAAACTAAGACGTGTACAACGCTACCACTCGCTATAATAGTTGAACTTCCTTCCCTAGTTATTGATTCCTGAATACTCCACGTTGATACAGACGGTAATCCTGAAATAAGCAAATATAAAAAACCTATAAGATACCAAATCACCAACCATAAAAGGATATAACTTGATAAAGATTGATATTTTGATTGAAATTTCTTTAGAGCCATTCTTTGCTACCTGTCTCCCTTTTTTTCTCTCTAACTAGAATAAAATTCCAATTATCAATATAATTCTTGTGACTCTCCTTAAACTATCGATTATTTAATATTATACTTCAACAGTATTAATTACCTATGCTCACTTCCCGACTAAAAAACCTCTATTCCTCCGAAAATACAACAACAGCGTACAGACATCAGACCGATTGCGCTCCAAGTGAAGTTGTTGACTTCTAAATAGTGGCAGCTCGTTAAACATGGGCTCATTGAATTTTTTTGTTACTAAGTTAATTTTTAGAAAAAGTTTTAACCTCGAAGTTCGTAGCATACTACGAAGTTCGATATTATTCTCAAAGTAAAAGATCTATAGATTAGAGTGAAACAGTTCTGAGAGGAACTATTTGACACCAAACAGCGAACAAGTACTAAAACTCATTGATCGTCTAAAAAAAGATGCAAAAGGATCATTAACAACTATTCTGATCCTTGGTGCTATAAAAGAAGGAGAAGGGAGCTCATGGGGATATGGAATAAAGCAACATTTACGCGAACTTACTGATTCTTCATCCGAAATCAAAGATAGTTCTCTTTATACTATTCTTAAAAGTTTAGAAATTAAATATAACCTTATCAAATCAGAAACGAGAGAAAAAAGGCGATATTATGCACTAACAGAATTGGGGGAGCAGGATTATCGCAAAGCATGTGAATTTTGGTACGATCTGATTCGAACTAGCATAAATGCACTTGAAATATTGAATTTTCCAATCAAAAAGAGGATAAAGGAGGAGTTCACTTGACTACTATTCAAGAATATCTAAAGCAGATGAGAAAGCATGTTTTAGAACTGAAAGGTGATGAATCGGTTGTTGAAGAATATGAAAGTCATCTCTCTGCAGAATTTACATATTTTCAAATCAAGAATCCAACACTTAAGGGGATAGCTGCAGAGAAGGAATTTATACAACAACTTGAATCCCCTGAAGTCATTGCACGTTCATTTATCTTAGAAGACTCGGAGAAAATACCCATCTCGAAAAGTAGAGATAATTTCTTGATAAGACTTGGACAATCTCGTTTTGTGGAAAAAATATTATTTAAACCCGCTTCTAAGATAAGTAAATTTTACCAAGAGCACAACAATCCATTACTCACAGCTTTTTTGTGCTATACGTTTTTTCTTACCAATATTTCCTTCCTTGTTTTTATATATTATAATCTACTTGACAAAGGCGTGTTAAAAGAAGATTTTTCAATCATTGAAGCTTTTTTTTCAATATTTGCATCAATCCCTATTTTTCCTTGGATTTTTTTGAAACATTCATTTTCCTGGATATTCTTAGTAATTCCATTTCTTATCCTTTTCGTGTTAGGATGGAAACAATCAGCTAAAGATGTTGTGTTAGTAGCCCTATTCTTAGGATTATTCTCAATAGCCTTTAACACATTACTTTCGACACAACAAAGATTATCGATCTTTACTGCTCCAAGATGGGCTACAGGTTATACAACGGATTGGATTTTTATATCAATCCCGTCTTTTTTTGAGTATATTATAAGTGCTTTTGACTTGTTATTTGTCAAACAATTTCTTGGTGTCATTGTTTTTGTGTTTATTAGTGGAATGGTAGGGGTTGTAGTTAAATATCTAATTGAAAACGGTCTGAAGCCAACAATAAGGAGAATTGACAAACCTACTGCACTTAAAAGTGGTACAATCATCATATGTTTGATATTTCTAATGATCCCCATTATTAATTACCAACGCTATCCTCGCTATTACTTATTATCTGCAATAAATACACAACCACCAACTCCCAATATGACTCCTCTATTTTACTATTTTAGTGTTTATTCTCAAAATAATAGAGCTCCCGATTTCACAAAAAAGATAGCTGAATTTGGAGATCTTTCATTTAATGATGGCCCCTGCATATTTCAAGTCTCATTTAATACCTCCAATTTAACTGAAATCGAACCTACAATGAGTTGTACAATGAGTCCAATTCATTCCGATGGGATTAAGTCTGACTTTTCATTTCCGATGCTAGGAATCCTTTACTTACCAGCAAAATATCGAAGTCAAACATGGCTGGATATAATAAAACACAATTTTAGTTCCATTTCTCCAATGAAAGGATTCAATGCGGAAGCGGACACCAAAACCATTTCCATTGAGTGGATAATCAATGACTACTTTGTGAAACTCTCAGTAAACACTCTTTTGTATAGTTCTACAACCAATAATTCAGTCTATACATTTCATTTCGAGAAAAAAACAGGCTGGCTTATGGAAGCTACTCTTATTAGAGACGGTACATGGAGTAATGAGGGAAAATACGAAATCCTTACTCTTCAACGTTTATTTAGAAGAGAAGCATTTGAGAGTCAGGAGGAACAACATAAGGTAATAAATCAATATAAGATGATGGATTTCATTCTTACTATTCCAATATTCCTCATTTCAAGTTCTATCTTAGTTAGGGCAATTCTCTTTTATCATAAAAAAAGGGATATCAAAGAATGAAGTAACAGACAAGAGAGGGATTAGTGGTTCCTCATTCATCTGGATATATTTCATCCATAAGAGATACATTTAATTGGTCTTAACCAAAAATCATTCCCCGAAAATAAAGAAACGGCGTACAGACATCAGATCGTTGAGTAAAAACTCCTTTCACGCAGTGAAAGATTGGTATAAAGAATTTAAAAAACATATTCCTGAAGCTTCAGTACCTGTTGCATTAGTGGGATTTATCACGAAGAGGGAACCCAAATCGATATAGATGAAGGACAATCATTAGCAGAAGAGTTGGGACTATCGTATTACGAAACCAAACCAAGCGATAAAGAAATTTTCTGGAGAATTTTTCACGATTTAACATTTACAATGTTAAAAAAGGATACTTCAAGCTCTGAGAGTGTGTGGATTCCCGTACAACCAGTAGATTTTATACCTCGCAAAAAGTCTGATACCACAAATTATGTGTTTTTAGGGATATATTGTGGTATGTGTGTTGTTGTATTCTTGTGTAGTATAATAGCACTCCTCCAAAAAACCCCTCAAATCAACTTGAAACCTGACTCCTGAAGCCACTTGACGACAATTCCACCAAAGTTTCTCACTGAAAAATCGATAGATCCTAGTGTACTGTCCCTGGGTCTTATTTTATACTTTATTTTATGCATTAATCTTGCACAAGCTGCTCAATGAGTGTGTCCAATTTGACAGGGTCTATTGAGTCGACCCCCACTTGAATGAGTTTCTATCGGAACTCCGCTTGTTTTTTATTCAATTTACCTCACGAAAGAGCAATTAGTTATACTGTTGTGTACTGTGGGAAAAAAAAGTACCAAACCGACCCAAAATGCTTTAAAAGAGCGGAATTTCCAAAACCATTCGATTTATCATATTTATACCTAGGAATTGGAATCAAATTGATAGATTATGGGTTCAATTACGCTTTCAAGCCTGATTTTAATCGTTATTGTTGTTTCCCAGTCATATGGAGGGTATATTTGGAGATATGTTTGTTTGAGTGGTGAGAGATCAAAAGTTAACTCTTTAATGATCAAAGCTTCACAGGAATCATTATGAGCATCATGACTGAGTACTGCTGCTATTTGAACTGGATATGATTCCATGAAAGAGGAACCACTGACGAGTAGAAAATCATGTTTCTTGCATCCTCCTCCAAATGATACTTCTAACATCATGTTATCATTTTCAATCACAATCTCGTTGAAAGTGACAGGATCTCTCGGTGCATTCTCGTAATATGAGCCACTAACAATAATTTGATCCTCATTCGGGATCAATAGATTCTCTCCAATGACAGAAAACCCCACTATACCTAAAACTATTATACTTCCTAATACAGTTTTAATTGAGAAATTCATGATAATCAACTCTTGGTTATCTAGGTTATTGCTTGAAAGAGCCTTTTTGGCCGCAATTATTCGTTAATTAATCATCTCAAGCTCTATAAGCGTAATTGAATGCATTTTAATAATCTATGAGGAAGGAAACTAAGGAAAAGATATAAAAATTCTTAAGTTATCACACCCCCCTCTAAGTGT
>JAHQWW010000046.1 GCA_029856365.1 Candidatus Hodarchaeota archaeon | reverse complement strand
ATAAATATCCAATATTAGACCCCTCAATAAAAAATGGTTCAGCTCCTTCTAAATATTGCACTGACATTATTCAATTGGCTCCAGTTAATTTAACTGGTCTAAAATCCAATCTCCAACAGGTTGATATCTGTGGATAGCGGGATAAATTTTAAGCACGTGTTTTGCTGATTCAATGAACTGTGGAATTGCTTTAATTACTTTAGAAATTGTAGAAGTGAAAGGATAGACCATATGATCACATGGAAACTCTTGCTGAGAAAAATGAGGAATTTGAGTAATCTCTGATTCGGTAAAAAGTGCACTTTGAAGGGGAACTACTTTATCAAAGCTTCCAACAACGTTCAACCATGATATATTGGGATTTAAAGGAAGAGATGCATTCAAAGATGTAATTAAATGGCTTTTTGGGGTTAATTGGATAAATCCTAGCCCGAAATCTGCAGCTACAGGTTCTTGGTCGCTTTTAATAAAGCTATGAAGCAGTTTTACTGTTTCTTCAATTCGAGAAATATCTGTGGATCCAACGCCATGATTCGGGACCGTGAGTAAGACAATCCCTTGGATCATCCGTTCGATTTTCTGCAGTGGATATGGATGGTTAAAATGGGAGCTCGTAAATACGCGTGAAATAATTCCTCCCATACTATGTGATACAATTAGAACTCGTTGGTTTCGTTCCTTGTAAATAAAATCAACTGCTGTTAGTAGATCCTCATGGGCTAAAATTTGGATGTTCCCAGATATAGCGTTACTTAAATTTAATGCCCAGCAATCCATTTTGTTGTCAATGAAATAATTACCAAGAGAGTCGCTATAGGCAAACCAAACATCTGAACTAGATCCAAAACCATGGATCAATAATACTGGGAAACCAGTCGAATCAGGTGTCCTATGGTGAAGTTTTGCTAATCCTTGCTGTGTATCGATCTCATAGATAATTTGTGAAATAGAAATAATAAATCCCTCGGTTATTGAGTGATTGCTATTAAAATAAGAAAAAACTTTATCTTTTATGCAAGCATTTTAAATCGTGATTTTTTTTGAGCTAAATAATGAAATAATCCTTAGTTAAAGGTTAAATTGAATATTGAAAGCCATCTGGCGCTTAAGCAGGGCTTTCTGAGGAGTAGAGTTTGTAGAAATGTGATTTAAAGAATTATTCACATTTTTGGAAGTGAATGGGATGTTAGTAATGGATTTACTCTGGATTCGTATGGTTTTATAAGAAATGAAGAGCTCCGATTGGCATGAAGTGCATTTGTCACAATCAGGGCAAGATAAATATTCAAGTGTCACATTAATCATAAGAAGCTATATTAATTCGGAATATTGGATTTTTTAAGTAGCATTTTGACAAGTCGTAGAGGTTCAGGGAGTTTGAATAGAAGAAGAGGTAAAATAATGTTAACTGCGGTTAGTAATGTAATTTTATGACCGATTGACAAAAATATTCCTTTTTTATTGCTTTTTTTCCTAATGAAATAAGCAATAAGATTTTCTTCATCTAAAACAGGGAAAATATAATAATTATAATCTTTCTTTTCAAGAGGCTGCAAAAAATTAATTACGCCTAATAAGGGCCTCTGGGTAATACCAACAGTAGGAATGTCGAGATCCAGTCCCAATTCACAAGCAAGTCCAAAATATCTCGGATGTTGTCTTCCTGCGCCTTCTACCATTAGAAGGTCAAATCTCTGAAATTGATTGATAACCTGACGAAGTGGCTGCTTGTTTCGCAAAGTTAGATAAGTGCTAATATATGGATAAGGAGCAGGTATTGTCTCTCCCAACCAAGAGTCTATCTGCTTGGCGAATTCAATATCATAAAGGATCCCACCTGCTCTGATTTCTTGTTTTTTCTGATGTATGGCAACCGCTAACACCGTCTTAGGGCTTTTAATATAATCTATTTCCTCAACAAACGTGGCCCGTTTTATTTGAGTACGTCCTATTTCTTCTAGGTTGTGTTGCAGTTTCTAAAAACCTCTTGATTAAATTAATAAAATTGAACTTAATTAAGGAATACCAAGTTGAATATGATAAACAATTCTTTTACAGAATAAAATGTTATGTGGAATAAAAGCCTAGGGTGGAAATTTTTATCTATATTCAAATAAAAAAAAGAAAGATGGGAGGAGAGGACTGAATTCACCAGGAACAATGATCAAGGATTGCATCATTCGGGCACACGCCATCACAGGCGGCACATTCAGAGCAATCACCTATATTAGGAACGGTAACCTTTCCTCCGACTATTTCATAAACATCCTCTGGACAGACGTCAACACATTCGCCTGCACCTGTACACAAATCGAGATCAATCTCTACCCACAAATCTCCGTCTTCAAAACGCTGTTTAGCCATTGATTCCGTCTCCAATTCTGTTTCTAAGATAGTTATTGAATTTTTAAGGACTAAAAACTGGCTTAGTTGCATTCAATAAATAATTTTTCTTCTTTAACCTTGGAACATTTTCATGAAAAATTTGTTCAAAAAAAGGTCTGCGGATAAGATAAGCCGATAAAAGAAAGATGTAATAATTCACCAAGAACAATGGGAAAGGATTGCATCGTTTGGACAGACTCCATCCAAGCAGCACTTTCGATACACATGCCAATGTTATCAGCGGTGACTTTTCCTTCTATAATTTCATAACAATCCTTGGGACAAACGTCAACGCATTCCCTTGCACCTGTACACAACTCGAGATCAATCTCCAACCATAATTCACTATCTTGAAAACGCTTTTTAGCCATAAGTATTTATTCAGTGCTTTCTTAAACTGAAAATGGTTTAACTTCAGGTTTTTTCTATAGGTTTGTGTTCCATTTTTTCGTTCCAGTTTTCGATAAACCATCGATCATTCCTTATTCCATTAAAAATTTCACTATTAATCACGATAGTAGAAAGAAGAGCAGGAACATCTGCTAACTTCGCTAAAAAAGATAAACAATATGTAATAGATTTTTTCAAAGGCTCTCCAAGCTTTCCAACTCCAGGGCAAGTTTTTATTTTGGTAGTTTCATTTTTCATCTTTAAAGCTGGTTCTAAAGTAATTACAATTCTCTGGTCGACAATTAGGGGAAAATATGGAAATATTTTACATCGAAGAGGTCTTTCATTATAGATGGTGCAAAAAAATTCATTTTCAGTATTGTAGAATATACATCGTCCGCCTAGACGCAATATATCGTATTTTCCATCTTCTTTCAATGTTAATTCTTTTCTTATATTGTTTGGGAGGTTAGTAACTTCTGCAGGTAGGAAATATGAGTATCCACAACACTTCTTACAACCTGGAATACAAGAAAACTTAGAAAATCTCGTTTTTTCGCTAAAATCGAGAATAATGGGTGATTGAAGAGCGAGATTAAGAGCGTATAAAGGGCTTTTGGAATGAGGTTGAACCATTTTATTATTTCCTAGATGTAGGAATTTATTCTTATTTCCTGAAATAATGTATAAATCTCAGTAAGATTCGTGGATATCAATATATCAATAATAAAAATTACCCCAGAGGATCCAAAAACCAAAGGTTCCCGGGTTTCCTTGCTTAAATCGTTCTCTACAATATGAGAATTGATATTTTCAGCATTAGAGGAGCTTAAAATCAGAAAAAATGGATACTTGCTTGTATTATGAAATCTTACCATTATTCTGGTTACCTCACAGCGGTTAAATAAAATCGAGTATAATTTCCCAACTTTTTTATTTTTGAGCGAGAGAATTTTAAGAGATACTAATATAGATATTGAAAAAAATTTCTGAATGAAAAATAGATAGGATAAAAATGATGTTAATGTCATTCATCTCGAATCAGTCCCCCAGTTCTATTATATGAAAAAGGAAAAAGAACACGAATAATTTCACGGTGATTAGGATTTTAATCAGTGCTTTGATCATTACATGTTGCTTTATTGCTTTAATTGTTCTCATAATGACAGAAAAGATGAATCGTGCCATTTTGGCTATCTCAGGGGCTTTGATAACGTATTTTGTGCTAACACTCATCGAACAAAGGGATTTTTCATTGATTGTAGATCTCCTATTAGGAACTCAAAAAGAGGATTATGTTAATCTGCATTCTTTAATGTTAATTGTTGGTATTATGTTTATTGTCCATATTTCCGATGAAATCGGGACATTTCAATTTTTAGCAGTGATTGCAATCAAAATGAGTAAAGGAAAACCTATTCCTTTGATGATTATACTATGTATTGTTTCAGCTGTTTTCTCATCTATTCTGAATAATATCTTAACTGTTATGATATTGATCCCTCTTACAATCACAATATCACGCGTGTTGAACGTATCTCCAACTCCCTATATTTTAACACAAGCAATAATGGTAAATATTGGGGGAACCTTTTTTCCTATCTCTTCTATCCCTAATATTTTGATTACAAGGGAAGCTGGCATTTCGTTTCCAGATTACTTTTTAGGAATTGGGGTTTTTTCGATTGTTACATTTGCTTTTACCCTTCTACTATTCGTATTTGTGTATAAAAATGAATTGTCGATTCCAAAAGACAAAGCCATCCATATCCTTCTATATGATTTTGATATTTGGAATGTGGTTCAAAGTCCTCGTTTGCTAGTTGCATCCTTGGGAGCTTTAATCGTTTTAATGATCTCTTTTTTTGCAATACCTGAAGAAATTCTTGCACCAGATGCGATCGCTTTAAGCATAGCAATGGTATTAACAATTTTTAGTCGTTTAGACGCAAGAGAGATAATTAAAAAATTTGATTTCGAATTAATTTTTTATCTCCTTGGAATTTTCGTTATTGTTGGAGGATTGGAGGTAGCAGGTGTATTAACTTTTGTAGAGAGTATCTTAAGGAATATGGGTCCTAGAGATGATTTTCTTCGATTAATCTTGATCATGTGGATTTCAGCCTTTTCAAGTGCTATAATTGATAACGTTCCAATTACTAAAGCTCTTATTCCAATAGTAACGGGTATCTCTGGTAATAATTCTTCATTAACAAAAAGGTTTTTTTTCAGTCTTTCCATTGGTGCGAATTGGGGTGATAATTTGACTCCTTTGGGAGATAATATTCTTGTCTTAAATATTGCAAGAGAAAATAATAGGCCAATCAACATTTTAACTTTTTGGAAACTTGGATTTATTGCGACAGTATACCAGTTATTTTTAGCAACCCTTTACTTTACTTTAATTTACCGTTTCA
Source organism: Candidatus Hodarchaeota archaeon (assembly GCA_029856365.1). Classification (GTDB taxonomy): domain Archaea; phylum Asgardarchaeota; class Heimdallarchaeia; order Hodarchaeales; family Hodarchaeaceae; genus Hodarchaeum. The sequence goes on along the minus strand of JAHQWW010000046.1, from coordinate 20,709 downwards.
CTCTAGGGTTAGTTATTATTGGAGTAATTGGTATTTTAACGATTTTAATTCTCATTTTACAAAAAATAGGTCCATATAAAATCCAATTAGGAGTAAATAAAGCATTTCTACAATTAAGAAACTTCATAATTACTTAAAGGCGAGAATTATGATTGAGAATACTATAGAACGTATTAAGAAAATTTTGCCAGAAGTAGAACACGTAGTTATGTTTTATAACGATGGTACAGTGTTCCACACTACGTTTGAACATACGGTAAACATTCCTAAACTCGGAAACAATTTTTCTGAAACTTTAGTTTCTATACAAAAGATGTACGAAATTTGTAATTATGATTTTACAAGTTACAACAAACTTGTATTCGACACGGATGACATTAACGTTATTGTCTTAAAGCTTGGGGAAAATAGTAATCTAGCTTTGTTCTTTCAAAAGAAAAAAAGAGCTGGAGAGTTGAAAATTCGCTCTATTCGGCGTTATATTGAACTAGCTGAAAATTTGCTGGATGTTGACCGTGTTGAGTTGGTTGAACAAGAGCTGGAATCTAAAGAAAGCCAATTGAAAGAATTAAAACTTCAACTTGGTTCGCAACAATACAAGCTTTTTACTCTTGAAGAATTCCAGATCGAGACCCATGATGAGGAGAAAAAGAAAGAAGTAGCTAAAGAAATAGAAAAAGCGAATAGAGAAGTCATTCGTGTCAAAGAAGCAATAGATAAAAAGATGGTTGAAATTGCAAATCTGAAGAAGGACATTGAGCGCGAAAAAGCCAGTACTGGATCTGATTAACGTATAATCATTCATTCTTAACGTAAGAAGATATGATCACTTTTCAGACTAAATCAAAACGAATTTTTTCGAAAAAATCCAACGATTCTGGATTGGATAATGCACCTCGATTTGTCACTGGTTTGCCATGAATAATATTTGTGACTGCAATTTCAACTTTTTTCATTGAGAATGTATATGGGATATCAGGTGTTTCTAAGATTAATGTAGGAACATGGCGAGGTGAGGCCTTTTCTCGTAAAATTTTCTTAATCTTATTCTTTAATTCTTCTGTTAAAGAATAACCTTCGGTTATTTTTACAAAGAGAATGATTCTTTGATCTCCCTTCCAGTTCTGTCCTATGGCAAGACTATCCTCAATCTCAGGTAATGTTTCCACAGTATTATAAATCTCTGATGTTCCAATACGAACTCCAGAAGGTTTCAAAACCGCATCCGACCTTCCAAAGACGGTTATTCCCTCCGTTTCACGATGGATGATAATATAATCCCCGTGTCGCCAGACTGTTTTACCCGTTGGTTTGAAAAAAGTGAAATATGCTTGTTCATACTTCTTATTCTTGGGATCATTCCAAAAGTACAATGGAGCACTAGGAAATGGATGTTCTACTACAAGTTCTGCTTGCTGATCTCTAACAGCTACAGCTTTATCATTATACGCCTCAACCTTCATCCCTAAAGCTCGGCATTGTATGGGTACCTCGGCATAAAGCGGTAGGATTGGGCACCCCCCTGCAAATATTGCGTTAAGATCAGACCCTCCAGTAATTGAATTGAAATGAAAATCTTTCTTCACTTCTTTATAGAGCCATTCCATTGCTTCTGATGATATGGGTGAGGCAGTTTGAGAGATTACCCGTAAAGAGGACAAATCATACTTCTTACCTGGTTGAGCGCCAATCCCACTTAGATAATGGAGATAACTAGCACTTGTGCCAAAAATTGTAATTTTTTCACCTTGAATTAATTTCCACATAGCTCCCCAATCAGGATATAGTGGATTTCCATCATAAAGTAAAATAGTCGCTCCAACCGCTAGTGAACAGTTCAGCCAATTCCACATCATCCAAGAAGGTGAAGTGTTGTAGGTGATTCGATCGGTTTTTTTTACATCTGTATGCAATATTAAATCTCTTAATTGAGTAAGTAAGACTCCTCCCGTGCTTTGAACCATACACTTAGGTTTTCCAGTCGTTCCACTAGAAAACATAATATAACCAGGATGAGAAAAGGGTAATTGTTCAAATTTAATATGCGGATGGGTTTCTGGAGCTAGAAACTCCAAATAATGTGTGGAATGAGGAATAGTATCAATATTTGGAGTTTCTTTAATATAGGGGGTCACTATAACTCTTTCTACAGAAGGTAGTTCCCTGATAACCTGTTCAACATTATTTATACTGGAAAATGTTTTTCCTTTGTAGAAATATCCATCAGACGTGATTATAATCTTGGGCTCTATCTGGCTAAAGCGATCTAAGACAGCTGTTGGGCCTAGCTCCGCTCCACAAGATGCCCATGTTGCTCCAAGACTTGTAGCAGCCAACATAGCTATTACTGTCTCTATTAAATTCGGGATATAGCCAGCAACACAATCTCCAAGAGTAACATTTAACTCATGTAATGTTTTGGCAAATCGTGTAACTTGAGAAAAGAGCTCGCTGTAAGTCATTCTTCTTGATCTTTGATTTTCCCCATGAAATATGAAAGCAAGGTGGTTTTTATCATCGTGATATCGTAATAAATTTTCTGCAAAATTTAATCGTGCGCCTGGAAACCATTCAACGGTAAAAAAGTCATCAAAGTTGTCAACCACCGTTTTATACTTTCTAGAAGCAATAATTCCCCCATAATCCCACATTGCTGCCCAAAAATCTGGAATGTTTTCAATAGACCAATTATAGAGTTGATGATAAGAGGTCAAATCAAGATTATATTCATTATTCACAAACTCAATGAAACCAGTCATGTTTGTTTGTTTGATTTGCTCCTCAGAGGGTGCCCAAAGTAATTTAGGCAAGATCTTCACCACCAAGATTGCTAATTCTATTACCTAGATTTTTAAAATATGATCTTTTTCATTATATACTATTTTTATAATTAAAATTATCTAATCAATTCAGTTCGATTATGATTTAACGTACATAACTAAATTCTAAAGAATAATCAAAAAAATGTGAAAAAGACTAAATACTCCTCTTTAATATCTTAATCCATTCATAAACAGGTTCACATAATTTTTTAATTCGTTCCTTTTCAGGAGTCATTGGAGATGGATGCCAGCTTGGATCTGGTTCAAACCAGAAGTCAATAAGGTTACCGACTCGCTTCTTCTCAGTAAACTTTACAATGACTGGCATATCTGATTCCACGTGCCAAGGTTCTGCTATTTTTAATATGTTCGCAATTGCAGTCTTACTCTTCCCAACAAGAACATATGCAAGAACAAAAGGTAACTTCTTCAACGCACTTTTGGCAGCAAAGCCACAGATGGTGAAAGTATGTAGAATTCCCGAATGTGGCATTTCGATCCACTCTGTTATTTCAAGATTACAGTCAAGCCGCCAGCAATTGACTCGAGGAGGAAATGTTATGTCACCACACTTTGGACATTTTGTACCAAGTAGTTTTCCTTCTAGTAATCCTTTAGCGTATGGACTTAAGGCACCTAACCTGAAAGTATATAACATGTCATAATAGATTTGCTGCTCTATCCATTCGACGTTCCCCGCAATACCTGAGCGAACATTCTGCCATGTCCAACCTTTTTCAGGAATTTTTTCATTTAGTTTAATCCATTTTTCCCAGATAAAATCTTTGTTATTTGGGGTTGGATGTAAATTCTTTTCCATCAACATTCACCTCACACTCTCTTTAATATGAAATTGCTAATTGATGTTCCTGTCCCTGCATGAGAATTGACTAAACCAACTTCAGCATCTTTTACTTCATTATCTGTTGATCTGTGCTCTCTTGAAATCAAACCTGCGAGCTGGTAGTAACATTCGACAGTAGACATTAATCCAGTAGCCCCAACTGGGTGTCCGTAACCAATAAGCCCACCACCAGGGTTTGTGGGAATTTCGCCTTCCATCATGGGCATTCTGTCTCGAATGAATTGTTTTGGCGTAATTGACTGACACCAACCAAGAGCATTGTATATTTGGAATTCAGAGGTTGAGAAGGCATCATGTACTTCTGCTACGTCTAAATATTTGTAGGAATCTTTCCATTCGATACCAGCCATTTTGAACGCGACTTCCGCGGAATGACGACATGCAGCGAATTCTCCTAGTCCAGGGTAACCTTCCCCGTATCGTTCTGTCCATCCTGGAAAGGCATAACGATCACCTGCACGAATAGTGCAAGATGATAAACCTGCTCCAACAATCTCAACATAATAGTCAGGAGAATATTGCTTAGCAAACTGTTCATTGCACACTAAGACTGTTGCGGCTCCCTCAGACATAAAACAACAATCCCATTTTTTTAGTGGATAGGAAATTAATCGGCTATTCATGACATCTTCAACAGTCAATTTATTTCCGACTTTACGATAATGCTGAGCTTTTTCACCTGTGGCTACGGCATTATTTTTATTTTTGGCTGCTATTTCAGCGAAATCTTCTTCTGTTAATCCATATTCTTCCATAAAAACCCGTGCTAATCCTGCATAGTAATTGGTATAATTGGCTCCAAGCATTGCTTCATATCTAGTATCTGACGCAATGGCAATGAATTCTGATCCTTTACTTTGTGAAACAGAACCCATTAATTCGTATCCGATTACTGGAACAACATCTGCGAGCCCTGCTCGCACAAGAGCATAGGCAGCATACAAAGCGGAGCCACCCGTATTGCCACCATTATCGATTCGAAAGTGGGGAACACCTACAAGTCCAAGATGATCGTGCAAAATCCAATAAGCAGTTAACTGATGACTAAAGTGGACTGAGAAATGGGAGTAAACTACCATTCCGTTATCCCTGACATCCTTCAGATGAAACTCAGGGACATCTTTATAGAGTTGCCGGATACAATTCGCCACCATCTCTTCAATTTGAAGATTTAATGGATAATCAAAGGGTGTGGTGGTGCCTCCGGCAATAAACACTTTTTGTTGTTCTGGCATGTTTTAATCACTTTATATTTTACTTAAATCTTAAGAGAAATATTCCAGTCAACAAATGAAAATTTACAATTAAGCTGAAGATTTGCCACTTAAAAAATCCTCCTTATCTGACACATTTTTTTCGAGATATATTTATAATGTGACTAAATTGAAAGAAAACAGAGGAGTGAAAATTGCAATAATCATTTCCTCAAGATTAAAAGTTTCTAAAAATTGAAGAGATCAATATGCATTACATTCTGGCAATTGATAGTGGATCAACTGGTATTCGAGCAGTTCTGTTTAACAAAAAGGGAGAAATAATTGCCCGTGAGTATCAAAAAACAACGGCGCTTTATCCAAAAGTAGGGTGGATTGAACATGATCCTATCGAGCTTTGGCAATCATTAATTACAATTGTCAATCGAATCTTTGAGAACCCAGAGGTATCTCCAAAGGATATTGCAGCAATTGGAATTGCAAATCAACGTGCTAGCTTCACACTTTGGGAAAGAGACACTGGAAAACCTGTTATCAACTTCATTAACTGGGCTGATGTTCGTGCAGTAGATACATGCAATCAGATGAATAAAAATAAGAAATGGCGGCTTTTAAAGAAGTTTGCTTGGGTCGCGTGTAGAATTACCCGAAATACCATGCTTACTGCAACTTCTATGCTTAATTACACCACAGATCATGTTACTGTACGGCTATGTTGGGTCTTAGATAATATTGAAGGCCTTTACGAACGATGTAAAGTAGGAGAGATAGCCTTTGGAACTATTGATTCTTGGTTTATTTACAAATTAACAGGGGGAAAAGTTCATGCTTCTGATTATAGTAATGCAGCAACAGGACTCTTAAATCCCTTTCAACTAAAATGGAATAAACCCATTTTAAACATTTTTAACATTCCATTAGAAATTCTTCCTGAATTAAAAGATACGAACGGCAACTATGGAACTACTGATCCTAATTTATTTCACGGAGCTGAGATTCAAATTCGCGCTGCGTGTGGTGACCAACAGGCTGCCCTCTTTGGACAATGTTGTTTTGAACAAGGAGATGTAAAAATCTCTCAAGGATCAGGGAGTTTTGTTGATATGAACGTAGGGAAAACAGGAAAGCTCTCAAAACGAGGTTTATTTCCTCTTGTTGCGTGGGTAATTAATGGAAGGGGAACATATATGCTTGAGGGATTTGTTGCTACTGCAGGTACATTGATAGACTGGCTTGGCCAAGGAATTGGGTTAAGTGATACACCAAAAATTCTGAATGAATATGCAGCAAAGTGTGAGGATACAGAGGGAGTAATTTTTATACCAACACCTTCAGGGATACGATTCCCTTACTTTTTTCCTAATGCACGAGGAACCATTTTGGGATTATCATTAAACACACATCGTAGCCATGTAGCAAGAGCTGTTTTTGAAGGAATAGCGCTTCGACTTGTAGATATTCTTGAGGGTTTAGAAAAGGATACTAAAATACCAATTCGTTCGCTTAGAGCTGATGGTGGAGTTTCAAAATCAGATATTATGATGCAATGCCTTGCTGATTTTGCTAATTTGGAAGTTATACGTGCCCCAGAACCAGACATGACTGCGACTGGAGCAGCATACCTAGCAGGATTAAGTGTTGGCTTTTGGCAAGACAAAAAGCAGCTAAAAGAGATATATTCAAAGATGGAGCCACAACACTTTCATCCCTCCCTGGATTCTCAAAAACGTGTTGAAAAAATAACTCGTTGGAAGAGAGCATTAGAAGCAATTCTGTATATTGATTGATCAATAATGACTGATCATTCATTTAAAAACTTAATACGAGAACTTCCTGTAATCACTTCTGCTGTCCAAGAGTCTTTAACTAGTCAAATCAAGCGAATAATCCAGAGAGAGCTTACAGATTTGGATGGGAAAGAATATAAGGAAGACACTCATGAATCCTTAACAAAATTACTCTCTCAATTTAAACAAGAAACATTTTTCAATTCTGAAAAGAAAATAGAAAGAGAGATTGTATCCCGAGCCTCATTAAATTATTTAAGTAAGCAAATTCTATATAGATATCTTAATAGTAGAAATAATGCATCTGACTTTCAACTCAACCTTCCAAAAACGGATTTCGATTATCTAAATCCTACACAGAAAACAAAAACGACTTTAATTAAGTATTTTAAAAGATATAACTTTGAAAAACTAAGTTACCATCAATTAGGAGCGATTTACCAAGAACTTTTGAGATTATGTCATCGTCAACAAGCTCTTGGGGCGTTTTACACTCCTAGAGAAACAGTAGATTATATGGTGTCAAAACTAAATCTATCTTCAGTTTCAACCGTTTTCGACCCTGCTTGCGGAAGTGGACATTTTCTAGAGGCAAGTATTACTCAGATTAAGGAAAAACTCTTTAATCAAGGAAGTGACGAAATCAGCGCTACTCAAAGGGCAATTTCTCAAGTTTGGGGCAACGATATTGACCCATTTGCCGTACTTCTTTCAAATCTTCGAATAACCTTTTTATGTATTGGGGAGCAAATAAAAAGTAGATCAACAATAACCAACTCTGATACTCTAAAATTAATGGATCTTAATGGTGTTACCGATAGCGATGGCTACGATTGTATTATTGGAAATCCCCCCTACGGGAAAAGAATTTCCTCTGAAGATAGAAAATTGTATCAAAAAATCTATAGAGACCAAGCGAGCGTTTATAGCTATAAAATAAGTGGAAATGACCTTTATGGATATTTTCTGGCAAATGCTGTAAGGAGAGTGAAAAATGGAGGTCGAATTTGTTTCTTAATCAGTGATACTTTTCTCTCGTTACGATCTCATACCACCCTTAGACGACTGATCTTAGACACTTGTAAGATTAATGAAATTTTACTTGCCCCTATTGACCTTTTCAGACCAATGACAATCTCACGAACTTGTATAATCACTTTAACTAAGCAATTATGTGAGAAGGGATATAGTCACGAGGCAACAAACTCTAAGCAACAGATTAAAAGTCATTGTGAATGTGTATCTTGCCGTGATCGAAGAAGCAATAGAATTAGATTGGTTGATCGCCTTAAGAATCAATCAGATTATTTCATTCCCCAAAAAAATCGCGTTCAGTTTATTAATCAGGCAGAATACGAGGGAATAAATGGAAATCCATTCTGGATTAATGTAAATCCTAAATTTGTTAAAATAATGAGATTCACTAATTCAATGAAATCAACCAATATTATTAAAGGTTGGAAATATGAAGAATTAAGACACCATATTGGTGGAGGGGAAGGTATTTCAACTGGTGATAATTATTCTCACTTGGTGATCATACAGGATTCACCACTCTGGGAAAAATTAAAACACCAACATAGTACGAAAGTTGAAAAATATCGGGTTCTTAATGCTGGCAAAATTATAAATCTAGCTGATTTAGATGAAGAGACATTAGAATGCTATAGACATAATGGCATTGTGGGAAAAAAATTTCTAGTTCCTTTTGAAAGAGGTTCATACTTTCCTTATTGGGGTACAGAGGGATGGTATATCGATTGGAGTGTTGATTCAGTCAATCAAATAAAAAAAAAGGCGAGAGAATCAAGAGGGAGAAAAGCAGTCTTTCGAAATCCTCATCTATACTTCAAGAGGGGAATAACAACAAATGCACACGAAGGTATAATAAAAGCAACTCTAGTTGAACATTCTATTGTGGCTGGGAATAGTAATCTGTTATATGGAATAACATTGGAAACCGAGTTTATTCTAGGTTATTTGAATTCGAAACTTGCTAGTTACTTCCTAGGGAAAGTTATCAATACTTCTCTTGGTGGTATGAGCGGACATGCCACTCCAGAGGATTTTAAAAGACTACCAATCCGATTACCGACTACCAAGGAGAAAAATAGTTTTTTCGAGAAGTTAAAAAATCAAGTAGTAGAGAAGGTGAATGAAATAATTGGATTATTAAAAGCAAATCCTGAAGCAGATTTTTCTAATAAACAAGAAATTATTGATGACTTAATTTTTGATTGGTTTTACCTTGGCAAAACTGAAAAGAACGTCGTCAATAACTACCTAAATCAGTCAATGAAAGAAAAAGAGCGCTATTAAAGTGGAAAGATAAAATTATGGCAGTAAAAACGCGAATTAAGGACTACATGGACTTATTCAGATTTTCATTAGGTATTTTAAGTTCTATTACGGTATTGGCAGCTGGTTTTATCGTGTTTGTGCTAAGAGGCGATCCTCCAGATTTTGGCTTATTCCTATTCGAGAATGGTGTTATAAACATCCAAGGTTTGAGCTTGGGGATGCTTGCGACCCTATTACTTGCTTCTGCTATAGAAGCTACAAATGATGTTTATGATGTTGAGACAGACATTGCAAATAAGAGATTCGATCGTCCAATAGCTCGGGGGGCTTTTTCACCTGAATATGTGATGATATTATGTATTGTTATGTATTCTATTTCAATTCTAATTTCAGCAATTTTAGTAATTGCGTTTGATGTTACAATATTTCTTGTACTCACAACGTTATTCTGTGTGATTGTAGGAGTTGGATATAATTATGTCAAAAGATATGGTTTTTTTGGCAATATGTGGGTCTCAATTGGTTACGTTGCTCCTCTCTTTATAGGTTTCTTCCTGTTAAGACCCCAAGATGATATAATTATCCTGAGCTGTTTGTTAATGATGGCTGCTACATTTTTCTTGGCAACTGGGAGAGAAATTGTTAAAGATATCCAAGATTATGAAGGAGACCTAAAATCTAATCTCAACTCGTTGGCAGTTAAATTTGGTCCTAAAAATGCAGCTTATGTTGCGATAATATTCTTTACCGTTACTGTAATTTGTGCAGCAATTGTAGGTGTTCTGGAATATAATAACTTAGTATTTTGGTTTTTTCTTGTAGCTTTAGTTATTATTCTGGGAATAACTTCCATCACAGTTATTACAGAATCCCCTTCGTCAGGTGGGAAGAAAGCGCGTAAGTATACCCGTTGGTCTCTATGGTGGGCATTAGGGGCTTTCTTCTTTGGAGTTTTTTTCATATATTAATTATCGACTAAAACTAAATGATTTGTGAACAGATATGGATAAACAAGATGAATTATATAGTGAAAATAAATTAGAAACGGCAATTCAAGATAAAGATTTACTTTATCCTTTTGCAATTATCCTATTTATTATGTCATTCTCTGATTTAACTGGATATTTAACGCTTCTTAGTCTTGTCGCTGCAACTATTCTTAAAATTCTTGAAATTGATTCTGAGTCAATCCAGACAATTGCTAATCTCGCAATCAATGTAATAGCGCAAATAGGATCCATTATAATTTTCATATTTCTATATAATAATAAGAAAGTGGAACCAGAGGAGAAGAATATGCCATCGGGTTCTCATTTGATTACACTATTGCTTGTTTATTCGTTGTTATCTGCGTTTACATTTTGTATTGCAATTTTTGCGGCAATTTTCGAGGAGTTAGGTTATTCGTTCAAAAGCCCTTATGAAGCATTTGAGCCAACTGTAGAATTACTAGGGATTCCGCTTTTTTATGTCTTATTCTTTGGTATGTATGTTATAGGAGCTTCAATAAGTGAGGAAGTAGTCTTTCGAAGATCTTTTATCCCCTTTTTAGAACGTCGAGGTCTAGGAACTTTTTGGGTTCTGCTTTTTTCTAGTCTACTATTTTCTCTGATGCACACTCCTCAGGATTTATTATTTGGTTCTATTGGTTTTACAATCATCCATTTTTTTGGGACTCTTGCTGGTGGAATAACATTAGGTTATATTTATATGCGAACACGTAGAGTTATCTGGCCAATTATTTTACATGGTTTAAATAATGGAGTAGCAGCTGTAGCACAGATAGGATTAGTCAGGTCACAAGAACTTAACGACGATACCCTCTTCTTATTCTACGTATTTTGGGTGTTAACATTCCTTATTGTAGGTGTTGTGACGGCCGTGGTTGTAATTATTCAATTGATACTAAAAAGAAGGTCTCCTTACCCTCCCGCATGGGTTCAAATTCTTACTGATATGAACATTCGTTCCTCCCGTTTTCTCCCAGTATGTTTGATTGCTTTAGGGTTTATAGGAATTGAGGGGGGAGCATCCATTGTTTTTGACTTAATATTTGACCTTTTTGGAGAGTCAAATGGAAATCTATTAGTTCTTCAATATGTCATTAGAGTTGTATATTTAGTTCTTTTAATTGGAATACTAGCATTTTTCATTTTCAAAAAATCTGGCCCTTTGAAGGAACCTGATTGGGTTTCAGACCTCACATTTCCTGAAGCAACGATTCCTAGCTATCCCTATGGTTATCCAACTCCTGTAGCTAAGTTCCAGAATTTTTGTAGCTCATGTGGGCGTGAGATCGTCCCTAATACACAATTTTGTGTTTATTGTGGTACCAAAACCACGAGATCTTGTAGTTCCTGTGGACGCGAAATCGTTCATAATACACAATACTGTGTTTATTGTGGGGTCAAACTTTAAAGAAATAAGTAACTTTTATAAAGTTAGGATCTTTAGTATTGTTAATTACGGTGTTTTATAACCTATTGTCCGTAAAAACTTTTTCCGTTCTTCAATATCTTCACTCGTTTCAATACCTTTGGGAGAAAAACCATCAATCACGCCAAGAATGCCCCGACCCTGATCAGATTCTGCTATAATTACCTCCATAGGATTAGCAGTGGCACAAAAAGTTGAAACTGTCTCTGAAACAGCCTGAACACGTTTCAAAACGTTAACTGGGAAAGCATTTCTTAAATAAATGATGAAAGTATGTCCTGCTCCTATCTTCAGGGCCATCTCTGAAGCGATTTTCTCAAGTTCGGGGTCATTCCCCGAATGTCGTACAAGACAAGGGCCTGATGCCTCACAAAAGGCAAGGCCAAATTTTATTCCTGCAGAGGCCTCAGATAAAGCTTCGTACAAGTCTTCCACAGTTTTAATGAAGTGAGTTTGACCCAAAATTATGTTTATTCCTTCTGGTATCTCAATTTTTACAGTATCCAACTTTACCATAATTTCCACCAGTTTGGATTTAGTCTTATCCAATACTAGATTAAGTTTTTGGATAATAAAGAACTCTCACTCATCCTAATCTCTTTTACAACCAAAAGATATCTAAACTCTTATATCAAAGTGTTCTTAATATTTCTGAGGGTTCTTTGTGCTTTAACGATCTTACAGGTAGATAAGTTCCAAATATACTTAGTAACAGCGCAATCAGATAAATTGATAGAACAATTGGGTCAGGTGCAATGATTGTTATAGGAAACTCGGTTGAAATCGCACTCTGAAGCCATTGAAGATAAGCTAGGCTGTAACCAACTAAGCCACCAAGAATCGTAGAAATCAAAGTTAGAATCAACGCCTGTGAAATAAAGACCAGTATTAATTCCTTTTCTTTAAGTCCAATAGCTTTAATGATCCCAATCTCATGTAAAGCTTCAATAATGCTTGTCTGGGTGCTGCTAAAGATTGAAAAGAAGGCGATAATAAGACTCAATGAAAGAATGACTGATAAAGTTTCACGACTGTCTTCCTGTTGAGCTACAAGATCTTCTAGAAGAGTATCTATACGAATTGTTTGAATAGCTGTTCCATATTCTAAGAATAAGTCAAGTTGAATGCTTTCAATTATTTCAGAATCATCTCTAACTCCTCTGATAAAAACCCTGTCTATATGTGAATTAACAGTAATTTGTTCGCTTACATTCAATTTCTTATTTTTCATTATCGTATTCCAAGTTTCATTCCCAACAAATACTGCTGAAGAATCAGCGAATTTTGAGGTAATATGTACATCATTAAAACCAGGCACACGATCAGCAATCCCAACAATAGTCAGATTCAAATTTTTACCATAAAGTTCATTATTATTCTCAACTTGACTATAGATTTTTAATCGAACTGATTCATTTATTTTTATCTTTAGCCGTTCAACAATTGCTCGAGAAACAACAACTGTGTTATTTTTTCCTACAAGATTTTTCCAAGCATTATTATTTACAGACGGAGATGAATATAGGCTATTTCCAAATTCTTGATCAGGTATTGCATAGATACCGCTTGGTGAGATCGAGTTGAATAAAGCCATATCTCCTAACGAGGTTTGACATCCAATCAATAAGAGAATGTTTCCAGCGCTTGTATAAGAAACTCCTGAGACATTTTCATGATTCCTAATAAAAGAAATTACAGAAGGATCAACATAGTCATTAATTGCACCAGATGACTGAACAACAATATCTGAACCATAATAATGTCTAAGATTCTCCATCATCGTATAGTTCTGAAGGCTATTAGACATTGACAAATATAGTATGAAAGCTAAACTTAAAGCAAAGATTGTAGCTGTTAAGGAATTACGTCTTTGGTTTTTTAACAGAAAAGTCTTTGTGAGAATTCCTATTTTACGGGTTTTCTTGGGTAACATTAGAATCTTAGCAAGAATTCCCTCAAAAAGCGGAGAAACAACGCCAACAACTAGAAGAACAGATCCTATTAAGAACGACAATAGTAAGCTTAGGAACAATATTTGCGATAAATTTGGATCATCAAGGATATTGAGTAAGGGGAAAATAACAAAAAATATTGAACCAACACCTGCTATTGCTAATCCGACCAACCCCATCGACTTAGAAACACGCCGCTCCCGCTTGATCGAGTATTCTTGATCATAATGACGACCTACTTCTAATGATAATACAATGTTTCTGTTAATTAAGCTTATACTTGGTTTTATTGCAGAGAGAAATCCAGCTAGAGCGCCAATAGAAGTAGAGAATAAGATGGTTTGAGCTGAAATGGCTATAGTGTATTTTTCCAAACTTGAGAGAAGGATGTTTGAAATAAACATGCTAAAAATATATCCCAAGCCTAATCCTACAATTATACCCCAAAATACACTGAATAATTGATTTAAGAATAGTATCATTAAAATTTTTAAATCTTTGACCCCCAATGTTCGTAACATTCCATACTCACGGTTCTTCTCTTCAATTGATATTGTATTAAGACTGTAGATTAATAAAGTAGACAGTAAAAGGATTAGAATCCCAATAAAGTTTAATAGCAATCTTATTCCAGAGAAATCCGCAGCTTCAATTGCTGTGGCTTTAGGCAACACAACAGAATATTCAAACCCAATTTTGGATTGAATCTTAATTGCCAATTGTTGAGCTTTTTGGACTGAAGTTTCGGGATCAATGGCTGAGTAAATAGATGTATCTTGAAATTTACCAATAACAGTAGTACAAATTTCATCAATTTGTACCCACGATTCTATCAATGATAGATCAACGACAACGACGTTGAATCTTGCTGGTAATCTTTGATCGTCTTCAATAACTTGGGAAATTTCCAGTTTATGTTCATGAGTAGTACCTATAGTATCCTGAAAATTGATATAGAAGTGATTTATTGATAAATTCTCGTTTAATACAGTTTTAACATTCTTACCGAAATTTCCAATCAATAAACATTGATTTATACCAATTGGCTCTCTTATTTCGGGATCAAAACTCCCTATTTGTAACTCATTTTCTTTAGTAATATTTAATCCAATTAAAACAGCAGGAATATCAATTATGTCGTGTGATTCATATCGAATCCTCATGAACGCCTGAGAAATGTATCTAGGTGTTGCATCATTTATCTCATTAAGCTCATTGATTTCTGAAATAAGATATGAATAATTGGTAATAAAAATTCCTTCTGAGGGGTTTATCTCATAATCATAATCTTGAGTTGTATTTAAAATTAAATCAACATATGAATTGGATAAAGTATCAACAGTAGCGTTCATAGCGACTAAAAGTCCTATACTTAAGCCAATAGATACAATTCCAATCGCATTTCTTAATTTATGTTTTTTTGCATCGCGATAAATGAATTTTAACATCCATATAAACTGTTTAAAAGGTGATTGTAAATTATTCAAAATTATCCCTCACCAGAAATCTTTTGACCTCTAGTGAACCTCCCATCAATCATATTTATTGTTGTTTTTGCGTATTCAGCGACGCTGGAGTCATGAGTCACCATAATTACTGTTTTTCCCATTTTATTAAGATTCTTAAGTATTTGTATTATCATATGACCAGTTCGAGAGTCTAGATCACCCGTGGGTTCATCTGCAAGAACAAGGGGTGGATCGTTGGCTAATGCTCGAGCTATAGCGACACGCTGCTGCTCACCCCCGCTTAGTTCTGAAGGGAGATGATGATCCCTTTTTGAAAGGCCAACCAGCTCTAATAATTCACTTGTTCGTGTTTTTGTAAATGAATCTGATTTGTCTCCAGTGAAAATTAATGGTATGGCAATGTTTTCTGCTGCAGTGAGAGTTGGTAATAAATAGAACTGTTGAAAAATAAATCCCGTTACATGAAGTCGGATAGCTGATAATTCATTTTTTGAGAGGTTTGAGATTTCAACTAGTTTGTTTTCCCAGTTTCTTATGACTACATGGCCTCGAGATGGAGAATCTAATCCTCCCAAGAGGTGCATTAATGTTGATTTACCAGAACCAGATGGCCCCATAATTGATATAAAGTCACCAATATTGACCTTGAGATCCACACCTCTTAAGGCATTAACTGCAGTTTTTCCCATCAAATAGGATTTATGGAGATTATAACAGGCTACCATGAGGTTTGAATCTTTATCTTCGAAGCTAACCAATTCTTTACCGCTAAATTTAACTCCACACTTTGGACAAAATAGATAATCATTAGGAAACTCATTTGCACAGTTTTGACAATTTTTCAATTTGTTTCATCCCGTGTTTCAATTGGTTTTCTACACCAATAGCAGTTTTAGTATGATTGAACCATGATTAACTTTTTACTCTTACTACAAGGGTTTCAGCAACTTGATCTAACGCTCGTTGATTTGTAGTTTTTTGAATGTACTTCCCAATAAGAACATCGAAGAATAGGAATTCTGCTTGTGTTTTTGGAAGATTCCGGATAATAGCTTGTTTCCAAGAAATTCTTATTCCTGAAACATCAATTACGATCAATCCAAATAGTTTCTTCCCTATTGTGGTTGAGAAAAGGCCCTCTAAAAGGATAGGGTAACCGAAAAAGACGAAAATTCCAGAAATAAGTCCCAAAATTAACAAAAGGAATTCAGCAATGAAAACAATCGGGTTCGTTTCATAAACAACATGTGGACCAATTAAAAATACTGTAGGAATTATTAAGATGATACAAACTATGAGACTAAGGAAGAAGTCAATAAAATAAGCTACTGTCCTAATTCCAAACCCAACTGGTGATATTCCTAAACCTTTACTATGACTAAGGTTTTTAGCTACTGTATAAGGGTCACCAAACACTTCTGTTGGATCAGGATTATTAGTATCTTCCATGGCTTCCACTATATCTTGTTCTAAACTTTCTAGTATCGATTTTTTTACTGATTTTGGATAAGGTAACAGTTTGTTGATTTTTTTTATGTAAAATTTAATTGGATTTAGTATTTTAGCATTCTTCATACTTTTTTCGCTCACGCTCTTATGGATAAATTATTTTTTGTATAACCTCGGTAAATTCTTGCATAGATAACTTAAGATGTTCAAGAAATTCCTTTCCCTCTTCAGTAATTTCATAAATATTTCTTTTCTTTGTTTTCCCCTCCTTGGTCGTTATTTCAACAGATTGACTCGCGATTAATTCTTCTTTTTCAAGATTTGTAAGCATTGGATAGATATTAGATCCTGCAATGGAAATCATTCCATTTGATAATTCTTTGATTTTTTTTGTCAAGGGATATGGATAATTTTTCCCTTCTGAAAGTGATTGCAGGATTAGTGGTTTGGAAAAGCCTTTCTTGAATTCTGTTTGCCATTTATGCAATAAATCTTGATGATTCATTTTTCAAACCCTATGAGTTATACTATATGAGTTATAGTATGTTAGTTATATATATGTATCGATTATAGAAGGTCAAGAGAACGATTAATTGTAAAACATACTAGTTTTTATTAGGACTATTGATAACCAACATGAAAAAAAACGAGGTTTTAATCATAATTAAGATAAATATTCTATGAGGTAACCAATAATTATTCTTAAAGCATTGTTAACCAATTTCTCATTTAGATTGTTTAAATTATCATGTTTTGAATGAATGAACTTACTATTGTTGATAAACCAATTTGTTTTATATCCATCAAATAACCAATGAGCGAAATCAGATCCGGGATAAATGAAGTTTATTCCTTTTATCTCAATATTCAGCCTCTCAGCAACCTCAGTAATATTCGAATTAAACATAGAATCCATAGGTGTCTTGATTATTGGATTAATTCCCTTTATATAAGCTAATGGAGTTTTTTCCCCAATCATATCAAATGAAATCACATGTAATTTATTCTTATCAAATTGAGTTTTATGGTAGTAATTGGAAGAACCAATCAATCCAGCTTCTTCTGCGCCGAAAAATCCAAAGATAAATTTCCGATTTTGAATATTCTGATCTTTTACGAACTTTGCTAGTTCTAATAATATAGCAATCCCCGTACCATCGTCAATAATGCCATGAGATTCATTACTTCTCATACTTTGGGATATGAAGAGAATCCCAAGCGATGCATACACAAGAATTAATAGAATTATGAATAAAGGGATAAATTCCATCATAAAATTCCAATGTAAAAAGAAATCACTGAATATATTCAATAAATAAGCTCCTGAATAAGCACCAAAACTAATTGTGCCTAATATTCCAAGATTCTTAATGAATCTTATTGAAAGCTTTGAGGAAATTGTGTCAATGTGTGCTGTGAATAAAATATGATTTTCTGCTTCAGGAGTCCCGACATCAGCAATGATATTTTTACTCGTCATAATGTGTGCTTTCTCTTTTTCTGTCAATGCATGATTTCTTATTTTGTCTTCCAACTTCTGCATCTGCTTTGCTTTTCTGCTTAAGAAATACTTTACAAAAAAATTAAGCTTAAATAAGACTAATAATGCAGTGGTCGGTGCTGAAAGAATAACAATAGAGACAATTAGGTTATTCTCCAAATATAAAATATTGATCAAACTTAATAATCCCCAACATAGGAATAATAGGGGTAGTATTAGAGTAAATCTAGTTCTCATTCTTAGAAAATGAAATTCTTGGGTTTTGGGTTGAAATCCATATTCTTGTAAAGTTGTGAATATATAATCAGCAGCCTTCTCGTCTCCTTCAGTTCCCGCTCTTCTTGGGTAATTAATCTGCTTTAAATGTTTGATTGGATCAATTCCTGAAGTCATTATGTTTTCGACTTTTTGTATTAATTCGTTAGAGGGTGTTTCGATTCTTTCTTCGGTTAATGAGGATCTGTGAATATTCATTAAAGGATTATCTCCATGACGGAATAATTATTTGAATAATCTTAGATTAAAATTACCCCCCTTTAAGTTTTTGAGAAATTTTCAAGTATGTTTGAAATGATTTCACTATTAAATTAGTTTTAAAGCTTGGTTTAGGATTTTTTTCAGAATTGGAAGTATATCCACCCATTTCGAGGAGTTTTTCGAAAGCTTGCTGAGCTGTTTCAAGAATTTTCATTTCATCTAAAGTTAAGACTTGCCTGTTCTTCATAACTAAGGTTCCATCAATTATCACTGTGTCAACATCTGATCCAAATGCAGAATATACAATATGTGAAGGGCAATTATGGAAAGGAGTGAGATGAGGTTTTTTAAAATTTATTATTATAATATCAGCTTTCTTGCCAATTTCAAGTGAACCAATGCTTTTTTCTAACCCTAATCCTTGTGCACCGAGAATCGTTGCCATCCGAATGATCTGGTGAGCAGGAAGAACAGTTGCATCTTTTTTATTCATTTTATGTAGAAAAGCAGCAGTTCTCATCTCTTCAATCATGTCAAGATTATTATTACTTCCACATCCATCAGTTCCAATCCCCACCACAACATTCTTATCAATTAATTCTGGTATTGGAGCAATTTCATTACCATATTTCATCATTGATGAGGGACAATGGGCAACGGATGTATTTGTACGTTTCATAATTTCTCTGTCTCGGTCATTTACAAACACACAATGAGCAGCCAATACATCCCCTTTTAAAATACCTAAACTGTTTAGATGGTCAATAGATGTACCACCATGACTTTTTTTAGCCATTTTTGATTCGTTTGGGGCTTCTGCAACATGAATATGTAAGCCTACATTAATACTATCAGCTGCCTCACGAGTATTCTGAAGTAATGTAGGTGAACATGTGTAAATAGAGTGGGGGCCTAATTTACATACGATTCGGCCATCTAACGAATTATTCCATTTCTTTGCAAAAGTAACACTTTCTACTAAGTCTTTTTCTCCTTTGTTGGGATCATTCAGTTCCAGAATCCCTTGAGAAAGGTTTGCACGCATCCCAGACTCCTGAACAGCCTCAGCAGTTTTCTCCATGTGCCAGTATTGATCAGCGAAACAAGTTGTACCGGTCTTAATCATCTCCAAACAACCCAAAAGAGAACCAACATGACAAAAATCTGCTGAAATGTTCTTTTCAATTGACCAAATTATTGGAAGCCAGTTTATACCTGGAACATCATCAGCTACCCCCCTGAATAAGGTCATTGCTAGATGTGTGTGAGAATTGATGAGTCCTGGCATTACTACCATTCCCTCTGCGTCGACCACCTCATCTGTAAAATATTTCTTCATTTGCTCCATCGTACCAATATCGATGATCTCGTTTCCCTCAATTATTATCCCTCCATCGGAAATCACCTCATTTTTTGAATTAACTGTTATTATTGTAGCATTTTTAATCATTATATCAGTCAAGAAGAACACCCAAGTATTTTAGTATTAGTTTTGAAGATTATCTCATACTTTAAACTTCATGAATTAAATGATTTGAGGAGATTCTAATGGAGTTTTTCAAGGTAATTGAGACCAGAAGAAGTATTAGAGCTTATCATCCTGACAGACCAATAACAGATGAACAATTGAAGAGAATTTTGCAAGCAGCAAGATCAGCACCTACTGCTGCTAATAAACAACCGTACAAACTTGTTGTTATTAAGAATCCTAAAAAAACACTTGATTTTGTCAAACAGAAAGCAGTTCATCAAGCTCCCCTTGTACTAGCCATATTTGTAGACGAAACAGCTGCATGGGTGAGAAAATTTGATGGCAAAAATTTCGCATGGATGGATGGTAGTATTGTCTTTGAACATGTTATTCTTGCTGCAACAGCTGAGGGATTATCTACAGTTTGGATAGCGAATACGGATCCTATGGCCATGAAGAAAGCTTGTAATATACCTACTAATTTTCAGTTTCTAGCTTTAACTCCAATCGGTTATGCTGCAGAGAAACCTAAAGCTACATCCAGAAAACCAGAAAATGAGATAGTAAGCTATTTAGAATAATTTTTCTACTACTTATCTTATTACAATTCATTCTGATTGAATCACTTTGATTTCTTATAATATGGGCAGATTTCACTGTGAATTTTTGGTTCTGTCGATCGAGAATTTCTTTAATCTCTTTTAGATCTTAATGATCGCCATAAATTAGCAATAATTCAGTGTCGAGATCAAGCTCTTCGTAGATTTGTTTTTCAAAATCCTTTAGTCTTTTCAATTTCTTATTCCAATTTATAAAGTGTATCCAATTCATTAGCTAATTGCAAAATTCTTTTGATTTTTTCTCAAATGAGGTGAATAAATCAGAGATGGGAGAGAAAATTCAATGTGAAAAGGACAACAAAGAAGTCGCTAAATAAAAGCTTGTCAGCTTTAATTATAGAAATA
>JAHQWW010000183.1 GCA_029856365.1 Candidatus Hodarchaeota archaeon | reverse complement strand
TGGAGCACTGATTGGATAATTATAGGGATATTCAATCAAGACATCGAAATATCCGCATGCATATTTTCCCGTTGTAATAAAGCTGATCTGGATGCAATAGTTATCATTCTTAAGCTTACGGAAATCTTTTCTCCTGATGTTGGGGAAAACTTTTCGAAGGGGGTCAATTTCTCGTTCTGGAATAGTTTGTCGCAGTAACATCTTCTTATTCTTCTTCCTCCTCTTGGTTATTTATGTGGAATGTTTGGGTTCCATGAAATGGACAGTTTTGATCTTTTCCTAAGTCTTCATAGTAATAAAGTTCAAGTCCCTCATATTTTACTGACGATTTATCCACAGTCATTATCGTTCGGTTGAACCACATATAGAAATTATATGGGAAGTGATAAAGACCATGTTCAGTTCCCGTGAGAAGAACATCCAGACAAAATTTTGAAAGTAATATAGTTAAATTATCTACATCTAATCCTAATCCAGGTTGAGCCAGTTGTTCTTGTAAAGTTCGATCGTAACTAATTTTGCGCTCGAGTTCAACTGTAGTTGGAATTGCTTTTGTTTGGATACTTCCATAATCATTTGGTTTGGAATAGAGGCAATGATAACAATAATCATCTTTCTGAGGATCAACCTTGAACAATAATCCCCCCTTAACTCCATCAAAGGTTCCTGCATAAATTATTGGTATAGCTAATTGATTAGAATGGACAAAGTCATTAATCGCATAATTCACATTGTGTTCTCCAGAGACAGCAGCAATCAAGTCGACATCATTAAGAAGGCTGAAAAAAAAGTCAAAATTAGCTCTTGTTTGCAACTCGAATTTTCGCTCTACAGTCCGAATTTTAACATTAGGGATTCTCGCTTCAATATAATCTTTTACTGCTTTTGTCTTAAATCGTCCAAGATTAGCAAGATCACAGATGTGCCGAATAATATTATGAGTTTCTAGAAGGTCATCATCGATGAAGATGAACTTCTTAACACCTGATTTTGCTAGATATAATGCTAGTAGTGCTCCTCCAGATCCCATACCTATGATAGCGACCTTTTTTTGGTTTAGTACTTTTAATGGAGTCTCTTTCTGATCAATTCGTACAAATAATCGATTTAAGTCTACATACTCAATATCTACCTCGATGTTGGAATCTCTATCACCTTTTTTCTGATAGATATCGACTTTTAGGTTCGATAAATCCTCTTCTGCAGTGATATGAAAATAAGGATATTCAAGAGCTTCTCTTGTTATAATTCGTTCTTCTGTTGGAATACTTCCAATTGTTAACAGCCCTATTGGATGAGTATTCTTTGATAAAGACATTCCTATAAGGTGACACACTGTAAAATCGTCATAAATCCTCCCATAAAGCAAATAGGTTCTTTTTTGAGTTTTTACCTCATTAAATTGACTTTCAAATGAAGGATAAATGATGACTTTCATTTTTCTCATTTCAATTCACACATAACTTTCCACAAAGGTTCTTTCATCAATTGAGGGATTTTTTCTTCCAGTGTAGCCTTGAGTAATTGGAGGAATGGTTGGATAAGTTCATACTCATATAAGACATTTGCAGGATGTTTTTCGATTGTAAACTTTTTTGATAAGTCCTGTGAAGAGATATCGATGTAAATTTGTCCCTCTGGGAAGTTCGGGGGAAATGAAATTAGAATTATAAGATCTAATGTCTTTCTGTTTCCCTCTAGTTCCATATTAAAATGAAAAGGAAAAGATAAAATTAATTCGTCAGATATGGAACCTGTAAATTGAAGAACATCCTCAATAGTGAAATCTGAGTCATAAACTTTTACCAATTCCTGCTTAATGACAGAAATCTGTTCTTTAGTGATTCTAACTTCTTCAGAAATATTATTATCGTCTGAAAAATAGAAAAGATTCCCTTCAGGGACTCTAAAGATCTGAAAACTATTTTCCACTTCCTCTCTGATGTTTTCATTTCTCCGATATACTTCTACTATTAATTCATGGTCATCCTCAGAGAAAGAATCAACGATTACGGATACAACAATGTTCTTATGAGGATTAATGGTAAAAAACTCCTCTACTTGCCTATGATCGCCGTGACTTGGACCACCGTATCCGAGGTGTTTATGCCAATTCCCTAGATAGAGTAACTTTTCGCTATCTAATATTAATCTTGCATATTCAGGATTTATTTCAAAATAAGCATTATTTCGAATACATTCTTCTTCAGGTGGAATATATGTCTTTTCAATCCTTATTTCTAAACCCGATTCTTTTTGCTTGATTTTCCCAAACATCATCCCTCCAGTTTCTTTTCCAGGCCACTTAGCAGCATCTTCAATCATTTCATTAAACATTCTGTTATTAAAATGGATGAAAATGGTTTCAGCTGGATTCTGAAACAATGGTAACATCCTCTTCCTTCAAATAATTCCTGAAAGGAAAATTAAAGGAGAATTTAGTAATGTTTGGCTATTGGAACCGTATCTTTGTTTTCTTCGGCATCTTCCGTCGCTTTCTCTTTTGACTCTGTGTCTACTCTTTTTACTGGGCGAGGCATTTACTTCAAACTCCTAAAAACTGCAATTAAATGGAAAAGACTACCATTTATTAATCTTTAGTTATGAGAAAGAGTGATACTTGATGAAAGGATCTCTCCAGATGATTATTTTCTGTAATAATGATGAAATCTCATGAATTCAAATGATTTATACAACCTTTGTTCTATATAACTGAACCATTAGATTGAAACTTGTAAAAAACGCAGCTACTTTTCAGGATAATATGATCTAGAAAGGGCAATGTGCTTCTTCATGGATATTCCTTGGAATTAATGCTCTATATAATGAAATAAATGGTCTAAAGGTAGTGATTAAAACGGATATAGATATTATTTAGTCATATTTCTGTTCTTGAGGAGGATTATGGGTTTCATCTCGATTTGAGAATAAATAAGTATTTGTCCGATCAAATCAATTTATTGATTCATAATGCTTGAGTATGGCCTGGAAATTGTATAAAAATGTTGATAGATATAAATTAGTATCTATGTGAAATTATCTCGCACTCTTTTATATAATCTACTAACTCCTTACACGATTAATGAAAGCACTCTTTCTCGAATTGTCCATGTTAATGCAGAACTTTATCCACGGGGAGACTTAAATCCTAAATTAACTCCCTATTATGATAAAATGGAATGGAAGGAAATAGAGGAAAAGGTTCTTGACGGTAAATTAGTTACTGACCTCTAGGATCTTAGTTTGCATTTGTGCGATATAAGAAAATATGGTGTCTATAATCCGCATTAAGAAAGGGCTCAAAAATAAAAAAAGGAAGGATCGAAATGACCCAATTAAGCAAATATTAATCCCATGAATACGATCCAAGCTAATGCTGATTTGGCGAAAAGACTTAGCAATTGATAACCCCGTTCTCCATATAGATAATCTTTCCAAGGCCCAATCTTCTTATACTGAAGAAACATATTCACTGCAAAGCTATTAAAGAAAATGAAATAGACTACTAATGCAATGTATACAAAAGTAGGGACTTCTCGTCCTACTGTGTTAATGCTCAAAAAAGTATCAAGGATCACGATCCAGGGCATTATTCCAGCAATCCACCCTAAGATATAGGGGGACCAGTTAGTTTTTTCTGTATATTGGTTGTAAGTCTCCATTAACAACCCAAACATATTCATTAAACCATTGAGTACGAATATGAGAGCAAGAATCCAAAACTCTAATATTCCAAAAGCCAAAGCAATGAATATGATCATCACAGAACTAGAAAAGGCATACTCGAACCAACGTATTGGATTCATTTCTTTCTTCAGATTGGCCACATATTTGTTATATAATGGAAAGGCAATCAGTAAATGCGCAATAGCTGACATCAGAAGAAAACTTGCTAGTAAGATACCCGCAATGTTTTCAAAAGTGAAAAATACTTCAGGTATTGGCTCGAGGATTGGGCGCGTACCAGTCAATTCTTTGATTCCTAGATAGGATCTATAAATGTCGATCTGAAAGTTTTTTATTTCATCAACAACCAAACTTAGACCAAATATGATTATTGCTTGCACTAAGTGTAGGATTCCCATTGCCATATTGAATTTGCGGAGATAGGAAAATGATATTTTTGATTCTTCAACACTTGTTGACATAAATCAACCTCCTTTGGGTTTAAACAAAACTTTCATTCTTTATATATTCATTATGATAATGAAAACGAAATATACCTATGGAAACGGAGGAAACTGATTTACAATCAAATTAACTATATTATCAGGGTTTTTATAGCAATTATAGTATTCAACCTGTTCTATCTATTGAATTGAAACAATCAAGTCCTATAAAAACAAAATAGAAAAGAGCCTCATAACAGGATAGTATAGTCAGTATATATAGCCCATCGCAAAATTCTTTTGAATTTTTCTCAAACCATGTGAATAATCCTTAAATCTGGGGGAAAAGTGAGAAAA
>JAHQWW010000045.1 GCA_029856365.1 Candidatus Hodarchaeota archaeon | reverse complement strand
CCAAGAAAATTATATTTTAGTGAAAAACCTTTACGGAAGGCGAGACCCAATAAGAATACCTTATGATAAGTTGGTTACCATTACTGTAAAGGGGGATATAATAACAATGACTGGAATAGACGTTGAAAAAGTCTCGCAAACCGCAGCACGATTGGCAGAAGCTACTCGCTTGCGAGGACGGCAAAGTAAAGATCCAACTGTCTTTCAAGATGGACTATATGTGGTATACCCTTAGATATTTGCTGACAAAAAGGTTTTCAGACTTTGTAATGTCCTTGGTATCAGGGCATATAAACAATTGATTTGTATTCATCAATCAGGTAGAAATTCTGTGGGGTTGTATCTAGCATCACTATTGGCAAAAAGGTTAAAAAAACAGAACTAGCAAAACTTATTACAATCTTAAACAAAAAATGAATTTCAATATCTATTGAAACGCTTCCATTAACAGATATATAATGGGCCTGTAGCTCAGTTTAGGGTGTTCAACACTTTCACTCTCTGAAATGGTTAGAGCGTCCGGCTCATATTGCCCAAATGAGCTTGAGAAACCGGATGGTCGTGGGTTCAAATCCCCCCAGGCCCATCTCCTCTTCAAAAAAAGGCATCATAGCTCAGTTTAGGATAGAGCTTTCCGTTCTTCCTCTGAACAGGTAGAGCGTCCGGCTGTTATTAAGTTACTCTACAAGGAGTCTCAACAGATACCGGGTGGTCGCAGGTTCAAAAGATAGAAATATGGTGTTTCCGTCTGAAATTCCTGCTGGTGCCGTTTTTTCCATGGTGGAAATTCCAACAAGTGCAATAACGAGATTTATTTTGTAAACCAAAGGAGATCAGGGTTTATTCATCATTTTCCGCTTGAGATGGACGATTCAAAGCTATAAATTGCTCGAGAACTGGCTGAATCATGGTGAAAGGAACTCCTGTGGTGGCAATGAGGCTGCTAACCAGGATCATATCTATCTGATCCATTTCTTCAGTGTTGAGCTCTTTATCTGAGAGGAGAATACTATTGAACTGTGAGACTAATAAAGGGAATTCCGTATCATCAATAGGTACTTTCTTTAAGACAGTCTTGATGTTATTAATAAAAGAAATACCTATTTCAATAAATGTATTGCTTAGAGGGATTTCAAAGAAATCAAAATTGAATAGGAGTTCTTCCCCCTCAGCTGAAGAGGATTCAATACCCGAGGTGAAAATTTCCTCCTTCGCAATAATTTCCAAATGAAGGGCCAGTTGTTTCTGTTTGAAAACATTATCACTTCTAAGTAATCGTTTTACAGTTAACCTGACGGAATGATAATATTCATCATCACATTGATCACCCAGATGACTGATAGCCTGAAGAAGCGTAAGAATAGCACGTCCAAAATCCTTTATAGATGTTTGATGACCATGGAAAACATCTTGTCTAAAATCTCGTGCTAGAATCATGATGGATAATTGAAGTAGATTTTCGAAGAAATGATTAAAGTGGTTGTCCTCTGTTTTACCTAATTCGTCGAGAGATTCTTCTAATTCAAAAATCTCCTCTTGATCAATATTATAGCGCTTCATTGCTGCATCTAGATCTTCAACGTTCTTCTGTTGTATTCCTGCTGGATGTTCTCTCTTATGGACGTAAGCTGCTTTCAAAATCGGAACCATTGCAAGATTTTGCCTTTCAGAGTCTTTCTGTCCTTCATAAATGGCTTCAACTAGTTCAGTAGCCTTTGATAAGTGATAGAAAACAAAATCCTCACCGATGAGATACTCTAATGCTAAATTAAAGATTGCTCCAAACCATTTAAAATGAAAACTTTTAGAAAATGAGAAACTTGTCAAGAAGACATTCTCTATATGCCACATCTCACTAGTTATGAGAGATGGATTAATGTAATACTTCTGGAAAATATGATGTTTCAGTTTACGGGAAGGTGCATAGTCTATAGAATCTTCCTGTAGAACCATAGTGGGTAACCAAACAGGAATGAGTGAAATAATGTAGTTGAATGCTTTAGCAAACGCCTCAAGATCTTTAATCTTTATTTCACCTTTTTGAAAAGGAATTTCGAGGATAGGTGGAGCAATTCGATCAGATTCCTCAAAACGAAGCTCCACACTATAATAATCTAACAATGGATTACTCAATCCTCTTTTCATCATCTCAACGTTAACAAAAATGTCCTTAAGCGATAATAGGGCAACCTGTGAAATCTTTTTGAGAAAAGCTATTAGCTCTTTTTGATCAAAAATATCAGGAGGCATTATGGATGCTAATTGGGTAAAAAATTCAAGACTGAAAACTAATGAATTACGTAAGCGAACCTCTAAACCGCGTTGTCGTTGAATAGAGTGAAAAATTTCGTGAAAAATTAATCCTTTGAGTCCATTTCGATGAATAGGTTTAAGTAAGGGAGAAGTTTTTTCTAGCTGAATGAAAACGAATTCTTTATCCTTATAGCCATAAGAAAAGGACGTTTGAAAAGGATCCTCAAAAATTCGTTTAAGAACATCAATTTCTTCTTGCTTTAAACCAGAATTAGTGATAAAGGAGTTTACTTCATTTGAATTTTTAATATCAGAAAAAATCAATGTTAAATCTATGATTGGTTCACAAAGGGTTTTTAACATTGGAGAACTTAAAATCTCTGCTAACTCGCCTTCGATGTCCTTAAAAAAATCTAAAAGTACAATATTAAGAGAACTAAATGAGTTATTCATTAGTATTACTTCCATTTGAACAATTTTAGATCCAGTGAGTTATAACTTGAATGTTTAAAAGTCTCTTTCCTGAAGTCTAATCCAATGATTCAAACAACATATGAAATCGATAATATTTATAAAGACTTTATAAATATTTAAAAATTAATTATAGCGAGACCTAGAAAATTATCAAATATTTTCTTTCAAAACTTAAAAAGAACACCTTATTAAAATAAGGTGAACTAAAAGGTGGCTTATCAGCGTAAAACATGGAAACGGTTTATGGAAACTATATTGTCTCAACTTCCTAACTATGTAACAAAATATCCTCCTTCAGATCAGATTGTTCTTAATGAATTCCTGTCTGTTCTACAATCTTACGAAGTAGATACTCAAGCAGCTCGTAAGCAGCTTCTTGAAATCTTTCAAAGATTTAACAACAAATATCGAAACAGTGAGAAGTTTTGGTCTCTACCTTTCCTCTGGTTCGTTGAGAGTTATTTCCAGAATGCATCCAATTTATTAAGCGTGGCAAGTTTTCACGCAGATGATTTTTATGAATATTTTGTGAAACAGCTTCGCGGTGACTCTGATACACATGGGGTATTTCAGTTAGTAAGTAAAGGCACTCCATTAACAGATTTTGCATGGGAACAACTTCAATATGCCTGCAATAGACTCAGTGTTCCACTCACCAGTGAAGAGCTTCATGTTCTTGAGATAGTACACACTCTTTGTATGGAAATTGGAATTAAAGCCTTAAATCAAAGCTACATAAAAAATTATTTCTTAAATCGAGCAAAATCACCTACTCTTTCAAGAAAGCTTATTGGTCTTTTTTCTAGATTAGATTCAAACTGGCTTCTTTATTTTTATACTCCAGCATTTGGCTTAGAGCTCCTATTTTTTCATTTTCAGCTTAGTGAATCTACTTTTTTAGAAGACATCATCGATTTTCATGATCCGACCAACACCATCTTATGTTACAGTAATATCTATTGGATTAGAGGCTTCCACAATACATATTGTGGAATTTTATTTGTACCTACTAAATTTGTAGAGTCCTTACGAAAATATCTTCAACAATGTGAGCGTCTTGGCCAATTAATACTCTATGAGCTTACAAAAATTGACACTTCACACTTAAGCGTTTCTTTGTTTCTCTATCAAGCTACAAAGGGTTGGCGTAATCCAACTCAAACTGATTGGCGTCGATTAGTTCCGATACTAAAGACACAATACCCACGAAAAAAGCGCATTAAGCATTTTTCTTTTTATTTATCCCCCCCATTCAATAAATTTTGGCATCATAATCAATCTCACAATCCATCCCAAATAATTGCCCTCTACTGTAAGATTCCTAGAAGATTTTCCTTTCAGGAACTGCCTTTGGGTTCACATAACAGTCAAATCACCATGAGACTTTCTAAACCTGAAATTAAGCTATTAAGAGAATTGTATCTTCAAAAAACACTCCATATTTGTTTTCTTTCTTTAAGACTAATCTCTGAGTTCTCACTTGACAATTATTGGATAACACTCCCCAAAATGCCACTTGATCAACTTTCAAGGTTGTTAGCTTGGCTTCCTTCTAGTTATCTTTATCTCACTGAGACAAATATACATATATGGACTTTTTTAACCTCCAAACTAGCCCAATGGCTGCGTACTGATCTTGAATGGAGTGTCATGCCAATTGTCGAAAATCATAACCCTAAAAATCTTGTTTTTGACTGGTACGACCTTAAAACTCAGCAATGGAAAGCTCCTCTTGTCTTAACAACTTGACAAAAACGAGAGATATTGATTAATACTTTTTTTTGAGAGAAATGAAGAAAAAAAGAGAGAATTTGATGAGATAATATAGGAACGTAATATGTTACTATAATCATTCTCTTAGTTTCTTAAGAATTTGGTAGACTACCAGGGCCAGGCGGACACATTGTTTTAACCTCACTCTTCCACTTCCCCAAAATAAATATAATCTCCTAACTTTTTTCTTAGTTAAAATCTCATTTTTAGATTCTTATGCATTGTTTTAATAACACCTAATTTTCTTTTGAGAATCTTATAAGGAGTAGGCATGATTGATAT
The DNA here is from genome assembly GCA_029856365.1 of Candidatus Hodarchaeota archaeon. Taxonomy (GTDB): domain Archaea; phylum Asgardarchaeota; class Heimdallarchaeia; order Hodarchaeales; family Hodarchaeaceae; genus Hodarchaeum. The sequence continues at coordinate 21,461 of JAHQWW010000045.1, read as the reverse complement.
CAATGTAGTAACTCTTTACCCTATTATAAACTCCCAACTTTTAATATACATGAAGAAATCTCTTTATAAGAACCCGAAAATCATGATTCTAACTCATAGAAAAGTATAACTGTTGGATATACTCCTTAGTAATCCAGAAAGAGCTATTAAGAGAATAAGTAAGATATTAAGAAGAGTTTATTTCATTGGATCAAAAACCAAGTTCTGATAAGATTCACGCAATCTTTTTTGTAGGGGTAGGTTTAGGAGTTCATCCAAGTTCAGGAAGGATTGTAAATCAACAGAAAAATCGTGTGTCCTCAAGAGAGAGATTCGACCATTAATCGAAACGATACAACGTCGTTCGTCAGTTTTTGCCTTTAAGAGATTACGAAATCGCTCATACTCATTTCTAGATAGTCCAAGTAGGTTTGATATGACATAAGGATCAAATTTTGTAAAAAAAACAGTCAGGACTCCTGTGTTGGTTAGTATAGGTTGCTCAACTATCGGATCAGTACCAATAAAAATCATGGATATATCATAAGCTCGTAAGGTCCAAGGGCCTTTACCAATCATAGATTCTGGAGTCTTAATTCTCTGATTCTTTGCAGGGATGAGTTTTTGAATCTCATCTAGAATGAAAATATTTTTAGGAAGGGTTTCTTCCTTATAAGGCGATCTAAAGCTTCTAACGAAATAGTAAATGTATTGAAACACTACGTTTAGAAAAATTTGTCTTCCACCTTGGTCTTCCATTGATTCAAAGGCAGAAAGGTCGATGATAACATTACAATCTAACAAATTAGAGACTTCAAAGGTTGTTTTGTGAACAGTAAAACATCTCCCAGTATTACCGAAAAAGAGTTTTTCAATGCGATTCACAATACCAGCTACAGTATTTTCTAGATAAGCACCTTTCATTCCTAGTTTATCAGGCATATTAAGCCATTTAAGAAAGGTTCGAAAATCCCCTTGATCTTTCACGGTCTGAATGATTGCAAGACGAAGGAGACGGCGCATTTGGGGTGAGACTGCATCTGTGTCTTCAAAAATATGCTCAAGAATAGATACAACAAACTGAATGTGATCAGCCAAAGGAACAATATTTTCTCCTACTCCATTTTTAGGTATTTGGAAAATATTTAACCCCCAAGGAAATGTGGTTGATCCAGGCTTTAAATAAATGAAATCATGACAAAAAGACTGGACTGGAGCAAGATATTCCCCTTTCGGATCAAAGATAAGAAATTTAACTTTTTTTTGGTGAAATTCCTTGATTAGTCCATAAATAAAACGACTTTTACCCTCACCAGTCATACCAAACACTGCCATATGCCTATTGAGATCTTTACCGTCAATCAACAAAGGAACATCTGTTGTTTTACCACTAATGATTGGAGTGCCAAGATTAATTGCTCGTTGAGGTGATGTTTCACTCACACTTGCGGATAACGTGTAATCTTCTTTGTTTGAAACAAGAGTATAGCCCTCATGAGAGAATTGTCTTTGAGGAGGAGTAATAAAACTCATTAAAGAATAACCGTCTAAGATAATTGGTGAAATGAATTTTCGCTTAAGACAGAGTCTCCTAAATGAAGAAAAACGATGCCAGAAAGTTGGATAAAAACGGACATTAAACCCATTGGAAACAAATAAGACAGACAGGCGATCAAGTTTAGATCGCAGGGTTTCCTGACTTTTTTCTACTACTAATATACGAGGTGAGAACTCAAAACAGCCTGTTTCTTCCATAATATTTATTTTTTGAGGATGAAAACGACGTTCCACTTTTCCTTGCTGAATATCAAATCGTACATGAGCCATTCGACTATCTTGATCATTTTGTGTTTGAAATTCCTTTGGAAGTTTGATTGATTTAAAAACAAGCTGAATAAATGTAAATTGGGGAGAATCAGTTGAAATTTCAAGAATCGTATCCATAAAGCCCTCAGTAGTAGTGAGAGATCTGTCAGTTTTACCTTTTAATCCAAGAATTCCACCACAATAATATTCGGGGCCATCAGAACCCACCTGAAATTTATCTTGTAGTAATTCTAAAAGAACATGGATGGGAGTATAACCGATCTTATGAAAATCAGGATGCAATCCTAGCGCAGTAGCAAACTGTTGGATAGTGGCTATCCCTCTTTCAACCCCTTTTTTACGAAATCGACCAATCTCCACAGGAACCATATTGATCCATACAGATTTAGGATCAAATATTGCATACTCCAAGGAAAAGGCGTCTTTAGCGTTCTGAAATACCTTGTTGCTAGTTTTATCTACATTCAATGGAATGAAGTGAAAGTTGAAAGCTGGTACATTCTGAGTCATGAGAGTCACATCTCAAAAATCAATTTCAGCTTTGTTTAGTCTCCCACCTAATTATTAAGATTGAAATCACCAGATTTCGGGTTTTTATGAAGTTTAACAAATTTCTGTCTTAATTGATGAATATTTTTCCATGACACTTCTTCTTCTACAGGGATTTTATTCATTAATTCCAGAATTGTTTTTAGAACTTGATTGAAGGGAGTTTTTATTATTGGTTCATTTAGTCTAATATCAGTTGAGCTAATAGAACAACTTTTTTTCTTTATAGTGACATTTTTCTGAAGTTTTTTCTTTTCGGATAGAAATAACTGGATAGTATTCACCCTAATCACATCAATAACATCTAAAGTAAGGAGAATATAATTACCCCAAAAATCTTAGATTCAATTCTTGTAGACTAGAATAACCATGATAAAAAAAATATTCAAAAAATCTCAAAGTGAGAGGATATGGCGTTTAGAAAAGATTTGGAACGGAAATTTATAAAAAATGGATTTACGGACTTTAAATGGATCAATCCTGAGAAAATCATTGTCTCATATTGGGTACGAATGAAATGCATTTTTGGATGTTCTGAATACGGCAAGAATGCTTCCTGTCCTCCGAATACTTTGTCAGTTCCAGAATGTGAAAGGTTTTTTCGGGAGTACAAGGAAGCAGCGGTCTTTCATTTCGAAAAAAAGGTGGCACAACCCGAAGATCGATTTGCTTGGACGAAAGAGATAAACTTGGAACTTCTGAAACTCGAAAAAGAAGTATTTCTCTCTGGTTATGTGAAAGCATTCCTTCTCTTTATGGATAGTTGTGAAATCTGCCAAGATTGTACGAAAGAGAGAGAAGCGTGTAAATACCCACGGCTTTCGCGCCCCACTCCCGAGGGAATGGCCATTGATGTCTATAGTACAGTAAGACAGCTAGGTTACCCAATTGAAGTTCTCAAAGACTATTCAGAGAAAATGAACCGTTATACTTTTTTGATGATTGAATAGAAGAATTTTTTATATCGTTGAACTTAAACTCCCTGTACACCTATAGTTTCATTTTCATCTTCAACTTCGTATTCATTCTCGTGTTCAGCTTTATGTTCATTCTTGGATTTTAGTTGTAGTTCTCATTTAAGTTTTGGTAATACAAACTTAGCGAATTCATTGCTTTGCTCGAAATCTCTCGGATAGGGAAACATTATTTGGAAATAATCAAATCCAAGATCAATAAGATTGTCAAATCCCTGTTGAACGACTTCTGGTGTGCCATAAAACACATTTAAGCTATCAATAGACTTTTTATATTCTTCTAGACTCATGTTCCGTAATTTAGCTCTTTCTGCCAAAATTTTCTCTAATTCATCTTCAGTTTCAGTCACAATTACTGATGCAAAGTATGATTTCCCCAAAGAATCATAATCACGACTTACATCTTTGCAATGCTGTTTTAATACATCTAATAACTCCGGAATAGTTTTTGGATCAAGGAACCATCCAAAGTTACAATAATCAGCATATTTTGCAACCATATTTAGGATTCTCTTTTTTCCAGTTCCCCCTACAAAAATAGGTGGTGGTTGCTGGATAGGTTTAGGTGCTGAAAATGCATCCTTAATTTGATAGTGCTTTCCATAAAAATTAACCTTAGGTTCTGTCCATAACTTTTTAATAATCTGGATAGATTCTTCTAATTGATCCATACGATCTTTGACGGAGGGGAACGAAATACCATAAGCATTGTATTCGATTTCTTTCCATCCTGCACCGATACCAAACTCTAGTCTTCCATTTGAAATCATATCCACAGTAGCTGCCATTTTTGCAAGAACTGGGGGGTAACGATAATTATTGCACGTAACCAGAGTACCAAGACGTAATGTATTAGTCTTAGCAGCTAAAGCAGCAAGCAAAGTCCATGCCTCCATACAATTTTTTTCTTCTGATTTATCATCGAGGAAAAAATGGTCACTAGACCAAAGAGAATCATAACCTACTTTTTCAGCATTTAGCGCAATTTTTTCCACAGTATCATAACTGAAACCTAATTGAGGTTCAATCTGAATACCAAAACGAATTTTCAAAAATTCTCACCAAGCCCAAGGAATCTTAACTATTTATTTATCCTCTTCTTCTTAATCATTCAAACATCATTTTACAAATATGTTAAACTTTACAATCTCACTTTTTCTCTGATAAATCATTACCTCCTCTCCCTAGATGTGATTTAAAAATCAAAAAAAGACTTGCTGAAATATAACATTTTTAGACTCCTTTAATAATGATTGAAAACCAGATTTTCATCGAGATCCCCTCTGTACTAGGACTACCAGAAACGATCCTCACTCCAAGGTTTGAAACTCACGATTGGGGAATAAATATTGATACTGAGGATGAGTGTTATAAATTCATTATGATTTGCTAAGTTGAAAAAAAGATCCAGCCTCCGAATTGAATATTATTATTTCAAACATAATATAGGCAAGTCTAAACTGAAATAGGGTTCAAATTTTATCAGATTATGTATAAAAAAGTCAATTTAGATGTAAAATTTATTTAAGCATGTCTATATGATATTATTCAAAAGGAAATAACTTATAAAAGCATTATTATTTCAACTAGATAAATATAGACATGTCCAATCATAATCCTAAGGATTAAATAATCCTTACATTTATGAAACTACTTTGGAAAAGAATATAATAAATAAGACCAATCAGTCTATCATTATTTCATTAAATGGACTTTAAAGCGCTTTTCATGACACTGAAAAAATTATGTGGTAGTAATGAGTAGAACTCAAATCAGTGTTTATAGTCAATTTTGGGAATATTTTCTTCGACAGGGACTAAAAACAATCGAGATTATTGAAGAAGAAGATGCTTGGGAGTTTAGAACCTTTCCTCATGAATATTCAGTAAAGGAAACATTCCATCACACAGTTCAAGCAATTTATGAAGATGCAGGCCGATGGTTTAAGGATGAGTTCAGAAAATATAAATCTTTAAGTAACCCCTCAAAAGATTTGACTTGTGCTGTAAATCGTATGATTAATGCTTTTGAAAAATTCAGTGATGAAGAGCTGAGTAATGAAATGACATTCCAATGGGGAGAAAAAACAACAATCGCAGGAGCTATTCAGCAGAATCTATTCCATGCTGTAGGTCATTTCAGTCAACTGCGGAACTGGGTCGGAATATCCAAACGAAGGCGAGGAAAAGGTACACGGAAGGATATAGTATGACCATCACACTTATTTCCAAATGTGAGGTGAATATCAAAGAACAGACTCTATATCGCTCTCTAAAATAATATATTAGACATCGAAAACACGTTTATGATGAGTTCCAAAGGTTGCAATAACATCAAACTCCAATAAAATTATTTATTAAGTACTCTCTCTTGTATAACAGAAATTATGGCTGAAAATAGAACACCTAGAGAGACATCTTCATATATGAACATGGAAGCTATTTCCAGCCTGGAGAAGCATCCCATACCAAGTATATGGTGAAGAATTATATTAAATAATCAATGGGCAGTGTAATCATCATACACCTGTCAGGCCAAACTGATTGAAAAATAAAAACACGAATAATGGAGTTTATGATTAAGATTAGGAACATGAAAATTCAAGACGTGGAAAAAGTAGCGTGGATGGTCTTTTTGGATCGGAATGAGGATCCAGAACGGGGATGTAAGGAAGCTAAAGAACATACCTCAGATCATTCAAAGATTGGCCCTCAAGATTGTTATATAGTAGAAAATGAAGAAAATCAAATCATTGCAACAATGATTTTAAATCCATAAAAGGATATTTTTGAAATCGAAGTTTTTCACATAAAAGGTATTCGACAGAACAAAGAAGTTCTAGAGATACTTAAAGTAAAATTACTAGAATATTTAAAAACAGTTCATACAGAAATAATTTGCAACATGCAATCCTTATGTCCTCAAGAGACTTCTGATGACATATTAACCAAGCAAGTACAAGATAAAATGATATGCAGACAAGGGATTTAAATTGACACAAACCAACAAAATTGTATTGTTTGGATTAACACGATCAGGAAAGACCATGATCCGCAAATGGTTATTTAAAGAAATAACAGATATGACAGATATAGATTTTCATGCAACAATAGAGTATGAAAGACATACACAGGTTATTAATAATATAAAAATAGAATTTTGGGATTTAGGAGGGACAACAGCATTTCTAGATCGATTTGTAGGTTCTAAAAATGACATATCAAAAGTGATCTTTGGTGATATGGATACATTGGTTTATGTAATAGATTCTGTTGAGATCAAAGATATGTCCCAAAACAGAATGTACCTGAACTTATGCTTGGAGAATATCACAAAATATAGTCCGATGGCGACTACGTTCATTCTACAACATAAGACGGATCTTATCCCGATGAAGATGCGAGAAGAGGTGTATCACACCATTAAAGATTATTTATTTAAAGATATCACACAGAATCTGTGGTACTATGAGACCTCAATGGTGAACACTTCCATTGTCGTGGCGACGTGTGCTGTGTATCACGCCACCCTCGGGTACATCCCAAATAATGTAATTCCCGAACCATTAACAAAAAAAACTTGAGGAAGCTATTGGTCTTGGGAGAATCAAGCATTTATTCATATTATATATGTTGACTCCTTAAGCCAACTGACGATAGTTCCGCTAAATTTCCACAGTTTTTTTAGAAATTTAGCCTTGGTGCTGATTAACAGGAGATCGTGAATCACGATTTAGTCGGAAAATCGAAGCGTTAGATATAATGGAACATACTTATTAAAAACTAAAACTCTGATAACCTTATATTCCAAGAAGAATATACTACGAATAATCTTTGTTAAGTTATACGAGGTTGTTGAAATGAAGGATATTACTATTATATTAGAAGACAGACCTGGTACTCTTGCTGATTTAGGAGAAACTCTAGGGAAGGCTAATATTAATATAGAAGGCCTTTGCGGAGCTGCATGTGAAGGAGAAGACTTAATACACATTTTGGTAGAAGATTCTGGAAAAGCCTACAATGTACTTAAACGAGCTGGGTTTAAGATTAAAGAAGAACGAGAAGTACTTGTTATTGAAATCAAAGAAATAGTGAAAAAACCTGGTTCAGGTGGAAGGTTGTTCCGAAAATTAGCCCTTGAAGATATAAATATTAATTTAATTTACCTAGCTGAAAATAATAGAATAGTTATTGGAGTAGATGACCTAAAAAAGGCCAAAGCTGTCTTGTAACACGAAAGTTATTTGTTTGGAAGCTACAAAAGTAACAGAAAAGGTGACCAATAAATTAAACAGATATCAAACCTATACCTTCTCATTGAAGCTGCTGACTCCTAAAGCCCACTGACAAAAGATTTTCTGAAAAATCTCAGTTTCGAGTTTTTTTTTAAAAAAAAGCCTTGTTCGATTAATGACTAAAGCTGTCGGCCAAAATATCTATTCGAACACGGCTGTTCTATCAACAGGATCAATTCTTAAAGATAGATAAGAATAAAGAGTATCCTAGAACTCAATACCTCATATTTTTGCTGAAATTTCATTTTTTATATTTAATAGAAGATTTATACTGTGTTAAATATGACTTAATCTTTATATATTATTAACCAAAAACAAGGTTAATCATGGTAAACAGTAGAACTCTCAGAGCTGCTCAACAGTATATGACAAGAGAACTACTATCCTATGAAGCTGAGTTATTTGACTTGCTATACCACGATATAGGAGACTTTGCTACCCAAAATGCATCCAAAATAGTAAACCAGGATCGTAAAATCTCTATATACGGTGTAAGAGGTGTAGGAAAAACTACAGCAATGCAAGGTGTATTATTGCGTGCGTTATCAACTTCAAAAGATAGAAAGATTATACCTGTAACAATAACGGTAAAGGGAGCTAAGGCAGCGTCAAATATTAAGGAACTAGAGGATGCTTTTTATAGATCAGTTATCTCTGGAATTTTGGAAGTCGCTGAATTCAAGAAAAAAGAGAGTAAACTCAAGAAAGGGACACAAAAATACGCCCCATGGATCGGACGGAAGATCACAGAAGCCTCTAGCCTTGTTTTTCCACCACTGGCTTATGCCTCAGACATCGCTGAAAAGGGAATAAAATGGCTCGTAACTCGATTAAAACAAACAGATATTGAAACAATTCTAACCTCAACAACAATTGACACCAGAAACGTGGCAGACATTCTCATTAATCGCTTAGAGGAAACTGAAACTTCTCTAATCTTTGTCATCGATGAGTTAGACAAAGTAAACTCTGATACTGTGCTATCAGATTTCTTCGACGGAAATCAATCATGGTTTCAAGGTAAACGGGGAATCCTTTCTCTCACATACACATTTGGCGAATCAATTAAGGAAACTGTAGCTTCTTCAGTACGTAGACTATCAACTATAGAAAAATATCCAGGAGTAACAACACAAAAGGATGCAGAAAAAATTATTCATTCAAGAGCCTTCTTAGGTATCTCACAAATCCAAGAGAACGAAAAAAATGTCATCAAAACAACTCAAGAAATACTTCCCCCCGAAACAATTAAGACCATCCTTAATGTGTCTGTTCCAAACACGTATCTCATGCTAGAAAGAACATATGAAGCTATCCAAAGAGCAATTGAACTAAATTCCAAAACAGTAAAACCTGAGCACGTTTATGAAGAAGAAACAGAAATTCAACACCCAACATTACTAGAATATCAAGTATTGACACTCCTTAGCAAAGGAAGAACAACTCCAACAGACGCTGCTGAAAGATTAGATAAAAAACCACCTTCAATAACTCGTGTTCTCAAAGGAATGATGAACAAAAACTGGGTCACCAGAGTAGGAAGTGGGAAACGAGCTTATTATTCTCTCACGGCGCGAGGAGATGCTGCAAAAAAAAGACATGAAACAACGAAATAATCCACATATTATTAACATGAATCCATGTTAATGATATATAAAGAAAGAGTGTTCATTAACATGGATTTAACAGTTAGCCTAGGGTACAAAACTCGTCAATTGATCAATCATACCTAAGAATTTGAACATGAAAACTGACTTCAGGACCAGGTAAATTAAAATTTTGATATACACTAAAGGAAAATTTGTAGTACTCACTATCTTCTTTTAGATCTCCACTTAGTTCTGTGTTTCCACTAAAAGAACTAGTCCAAATATTCTCAAGGTTCTTATAGAGAATAATTTTCACTGTTGTCTCTTCATTAGAGGAATATTTTGTTATTTTTATTGTAAATTTCTGCCCCGCCTTGAATGAAATAAAATTAGATGAATATTCTAAATAGGAAAATGTTTTAAGATTGATAGAAATATCTTTTTCAAAAACAACTGTTTCCTGTGGGATTATTCGATAAATTATGAAAAGAGAGGCTACTATCAATATAAAAATACAAGCAAGTATGGGCCATTTTTTCTGTTTAGTCAGTTTCTGGTCTCTTTCTTCTCTTATCGGGTCGGAGCAGGTTAAATCGTCTTCTACCATTTTGATCACTAATGTTGAGTGGTTTCACATGAAAAGAAACCTGTTTACTTGCAAACATAAACCTACAATAGTCATCGTGGCCTATCATGCCAGAAAAAGTGAGTCCATCTCGCTCTTAGTTTAAATGGGGAAGCCTATCTTTATAATGAATTTTTCTAATATAAAAGATTCATCTGGAGTAATCATATGGATTATACCTTATTAGGTTATTTAAAAAAAATACTTTATAAGAGCTATATAAGCTTACAAACTCTTTTAAGTCTTATGAGATTATTTTTTGTCTGTTGGAAATGAAATAGAAGATTAAATTTTCAAGTTCTCTCCTTTTTAGAGGTGAGCAGTGAGGTGGTTCGGCCAGGTCGAGAGAGTTTTAAGCGTTTTATCAAAACTATTATGGAACAGCTTCCAGATCATATTGCGGAGTATCCACCATCTGATCAACTTTTACTAACGGAATTCCTCTCAGTCCTTCAATATTACGAAGAGGCTGACTACCAAAGAAATAAGCTCTCAAAGCGCTTTGAAGAGTACAATAATAGAATTTTGGGAACTGATCAATACCTCCAGACGGCTTTCCTATGGTTTACTTACAACTATTTTTCAAATGCTTATCTGTTGTTAAACGTCTCAAAATTTCACGCAAATCGATTTTATGAATACATTGCAAAACATCTTCGAGGGAGCTCTAGTACTCCTGGAGTTTATGGACTTATACGAGAAAATATTCCATTATCGAATCTTGCATGGGAGCAATTGCAGTATGAAAGCAATAAACTCCTCTATCCCCTTTCAGAACACCAATTTCAGATCTTGATAACTCTTTACTCATTCATCAAAGAAGGAGGTATAGATGCACTAAATCAACGAAAGATAAGAACAGCCATTATCAGCCAAGTACCTTTTCCCCATAATGTGAAACCAACAACTGAGCTTTCCCGATTTTTTCGCCTCATTGATGGTCGATGGTTTTTACGTTTTCATAGTCCCGCCTTTGGATTGGATCGTTTGTTTTTTCATTTTGAACTAAATGTAGGAAACTCATTAAAAGATATAATAGATTTTCATAATCGAGATTACACTGTCTTAGGTCTAAGCGCAGTTTACTATGTTAGAGATCATCCAAATGCCTATATTGGGACATTAGTTGTCCCTACAAATACAATTAACCAATTAAAAGCATATCTATACCATCGTGAAACAGAAGGAGATATAAACGTTATAGATTTAACAAAGATATACACTATTCATCGAAATGTCTCTTTTGAAAACTATATAGTAGGCACTGGGTGGTCGCAATTAAGTCAAAAGGAAATGACTCGATTAACAAGTCAAATAAAGGTGAAACATCCACGAAAGAAGTTTCAACCATATTCATTGTCATTTACAACACCATCCTATAATCCTAACTGGGATTTTAAGGAACACCCCCTACCCACTCAAATCATCAGACTATATTGTAAATTTTCTAAAGAATTCTCAATTTCATCGTTACCTATTCAAACAGCTTGTACACAAAACACATTCACACTTTCCCGTTCTGAAATCGGTCTACTTAGACAGTTACATTACAATCAAGTAGTTCACATTGGATTTGTGCCATATCGACTTATCTATGAATTTTCATTAGATTCTTACTGGATTAAACTTCCCCGAATTCCAAAACTTCAGTTAAAAACATTCCTAAATACAATACCATATTGTGAATACTATATTACTGATTCATCTATCCAAATATGGACAAGGTTGAATTCACAGTTAATCCAATGGATTAAAGATGAGCTTAAATGGAAACTATATCCAATTTTACCAACACATCCTCCTCATGGAATGGAATTCGAATGGTTTGATCAAAATAATCTCATGTGGATACAGCCCAATCTGTTCTGATAAGAAAAAAAGAAAAAGGGGAGAATTTATATTTTAAATTATTGGCAAGGAGGAGAGCCACTTTGAGGAGGCATTTCGCTTTTCACCGTCCCTCTATTTAGTACCTCCTTTATGAACACCCTAAATTTTCTCAATAGGATATTAATTGAGTTTAATAAGAATTGAAATTTACTGAATGTCATTCAAAGTCTATTTCATGATATCCATATAAACACCCAAAGACTAAGAACCTCGGTTAAACACGAAATAAGAAGATTAGAAGCCAGTTAAGAAAAAATATAACAATTTTTAGAATCCTACTTGGAGAGGCCCCCATTTATAGATAGCTTTGGGCCACGCAGGATTAAATCTTGGATAATAGCCCTGTTTCAACCACTCAAGGCCATGAGTGATGATATCAAGAGCATTGGAGGAAGTAAAGGATTTGATCTCATACATTGCCTCGGTTGTGGAAAAAACATCCAATTGAAATTCTTGATACTTATTACTAGTTATGCCCTATTTTCCATCCTTAATAGAACTAGAGATATTCGCGTATCCAAACATTATTCAGATGAGAAATATTCTTTCTAATTTCCATAATTTTATAGAAAATTAGCCCTGGTGCGATTAGTGGTAGCCATACGGGGTACTCTTCCAGATAACCCGTAGATAAGAGCCGCCGACACTCCGTTCCTCTCGTACTGAGAGTATGTTCCTCTATCCAACACATAATTTTCTGTTAATTTTCTTAGAAATTATATTTTTTTCATGAAAATCTACTAATTTAATAGGTTATCGTAAAAAAAGCTTTTTTCTTTCAATAACATAAGGAATGAAGAGAAGAAAGCTCATACACAACCGTCTAATCCAATGGTTGCGTTTATTTAGAAATTTCGTCTTGAAAGAAGTAATAACTTCTTCCTAACTCAAAGGAGATGGTTTCACTTCAGTCACAAGAGATTCAATACAAACTTTACTTACGCCTTCAATTTTCGTTAGTTTATTTGATAACTGCTCTTGAGAGATTCTTAAGTCAGAGCGATCTATGTAAACTTCATAGGTGCAACGATCTTGCGTGAAACACAACCCTGTGCTATAAAGGGTCTTTGTTTTATTGCTTATTAAAATAAAACCAAACTCTTGTAAAAAATCAGGAGATAATACACCAATTACTATAGTAGTCTTAAGAACTTCAGGACTTCGGGCAGGAATGATTCGAATGGTTTTTGTTGAGGGATTAAGGATCATCAAAGCATACTTTACCCCATCATAAACGTTATCCTTAGTGGGGAGTGCTACAGAATATTTCCCTAGAAGATCAAAGGGCTCATGAAGCTGAATCATTTTTGCGATGGTCACAGCAGACATTATTCATCAACCTCATTCTGTGATGTCACTGGTTCCATAAAGAAGCATTTTACCAACAAAATAGAGGTTTAAACTCCAAAAATCTTATTTGAATAAAGAATTAATATATTGTCTTAAATAATCTATTTCTATGTTCCGATAATAGCATACTCAGAGAAATACAGCGTACTCCATAACGCACGAACAAGATACAGACATCAGAGCAAATGCTCTCTCATTGAAGCTAGTGCCTCCTGAAGCCAACTGATGATAGTTCCACTGAATTTCTAAATGGTACCCCTTGATAACTTCTTTTTGAGTCTCCTAGTGGATTGCTGTATAAATAGAAACATTAATTAATGGATACATGGATTCACTGATTGAATAAAAATGCCTTCTTCTGTGACCGTAGATGATGAACTTCGCAAAAAAATCAAGAAATTAGCAGCCGAACTCGACACGACCCAAGGGGACATAATTTCACGTGCAGTTGGGTTATTCGAAAAAGAAATAGGTGTGAAATTGTACTCTCCTAATCCCAAAGCCCGTGAGATTATTCAAAGAGCAGTGAATAAACGGAAAAATCTTCAATGGAGAAAAGCGATCCGAAACGCGCTAAAAGCACCAGGACCTCTAATCGAGGATATGCGGATATCAAATTGGGGTGAAATTCCTGCGGATAAGTCTGGATAGTAATATCTTTCGCGACCAAGATTTTATTGATTGGTTACAATTATCAAAGGATAAGTTAGATGTATTCCTATCTGTGATTAGTACTTTAGAAACATTTCATTGGTACAATGTGCGTGGAATCTCCGAAGAATTGTTTAAAAAGGATATTGAGGCACTTGGAGCAGAGATAAATGATTTAACCTATCAAAATATTTTCCATATTAGTAAAAATGCAAAGTACTCAGCATTACCGTTTAGACATCATGCAAGGGACTTCATTATAGGAACTCACGCTCAGGTTCACAAATCAAAGCTGATCACATTTAATAAAACTCATTTTACTTGGCTAGGGGAGGAAAATATCTTAAGTCCAGATGAACTCGTGGTTTTAATTGAAGCTGCAGACTCCTGAAGCTAAAGAGAAAAAACATTTTGCTGACTACTATATGTAATTAAACCTTAATCTCTCTCCAAAAATTTCAGTTACGGATTCTCGTTATTTTTGAGAAGGTTTGTTAATGGCTAATAATCAAGGATTCGATAATGAAAGACTAACGCCTAAAGAAATGGCTGGTATTATATGCTGCTTATCGAATCCTCGATGTTTGTTATGATCAATTGGACCCTCATATCCTCAGACCCATAAATTTTCATTAAGAAAGGGATACAATTCTTAAAAAAACTCCAAAACAAGCAAGGATTTTGGAATGATTCCAAATATTCCACCATATATTATTTTCTCGATTCATCTAATGAAATCACCTAATTCAAAAACGATTTCCAGGTACGATCAGTGGCTGAACCTGTCAGCGGAAAACCCCATACTTACACTACTGCACTATCATAGAGATCAATCATCAAAAACAGATAAGAATAAAGAGTGTACTACGGTAGAATATTCCCAAGAAACATTAAACAGAATGCCCTGTCACTGAAGGATTCCTCTCCTTGAAAAATTTTAATTTCCACAGGAAGAAAGGTAATATTTTTAAGACCGATTGGTATTAATTTTCTTGAAAGATGATGCCAACAATGAGTACAAAAATCCCAGAAAACTTGAAAAAACGGATTGAAAAGCTATCCCACATAAATTGGAGTGAAGTTATGAGAACAGCAGTTCTTAAAAGAGTTGAAGAGGAAGAAAAAAGAATTATGGATCGGGATAGTAAGGTTATTGACCATACAATACAAATAATGGATCAGTTGCGGAGAAAGGCTAAGGGAAACACCACAGAGGAATTGAGAGCATGGCGAGAGATCAGACATTAGTTGTTGACGCGTCAGTTGCACTCAAATGGTTTGTTGACGAAATCAATACGGAAAAAGCACTAGAAGTCAGAGATTATCTCAAAAAAGAAGCAACTCCAATTGTCCCAGCACTCTTCTTTTATGAAATCGCCAATGTATTACGTTACAAACCAGAATTCGGTAGCAAAGACGTGAAAAAGATAATTAAAGCCCTAATTGATTTTCAATTCAGAATTGAACCCTTTGAGGAAAAGTTAGCAAACCTAACAATTGATTTAGCTTATCAATATGGAATAACAATTTATGATGCGAGTTACATTGCTATTGGGAGAAGAAATCAAATCGAAGTCATAACAGCAGATGAGAGATTATTCTCCAAATTAGAGGATGAGCGAATCATTCTTCTTGAAGACTGGAAATAACTAAGTACCTAATCTGAAGCAAACGACTCCTGAAGCCACCTGACGATAAGATTTGTGAAAAATCTTAATTTCCACATTTTTTGAGAAAATTAACCCTGGTACGATTAGGTAGTTATTTTTATTTCACTATCTTAATAGTACAATGAAAGCATAGAAGAGCGGAATAAGAAAGTTCTATCCAGGTGTTACGCTAGTCGTAATTAGGGGTATTAGGGAATCCTAGGAAGTTTTTCACTCACAAAGGTTGTGGTGTCTCTCGCTTCTCTACAGCCTCCTTCTTGGGTGGATAACAAGCCTTGCAAGCTAAATTCAAACATTTAATTTTCTCTCTACTCCTTTTTCTAAAAAATTCCTTAAATCGGGTTCCACAATATAAACAATGTTGTAGTCTTTCCCACCCTGTTTGAGAAATTAAAGTGATACAGAACTCGCAAGTATATCTTTGACAGCTAGAACACTGGATAAGATAGCTATCCCTTCCACATATCTGGCAATGATTCATGTTTTCCCTTCTTTTGTATATCCGACGAAATTCCCTTCTCGTAATTTAAGGTGCTCATGGTAATAAAAGGGTATCTCGAGAATCTCTCCGAGTTTTTAGTGGAATTTCCGCGATTTTAAGCTAAAAATAATTGATTTTGGATTTTTTGTCGGAGATATTATTTTAAGTGGAAAAATAGAATCATAGCAGACAGACATCAGACCAATATTCGTCTATTTGAAGCTGGGGACTCCTGAAGCCACCTGACGATAGGACTACTTAATTTCCACACAGTTAGCCCTTGTGCGATTAGTGGCAGCCAATGTCTTAAGACAAAGAGTCGCTTCTCTCCGCCACATGTCTGGGTAGGCTGCTTGGGGAAATTTCTTAAAAAGAGGGGCATAAAGACGAGTGGCTTGCATGTAAGAATCACGAGCGTTGGAAAGTTGACCTCGCTGGTCAAAAGCAAAGCCTTGAATCATCTGTTCATGCGCTTGGAGAAAAATTTTCGGAATTACTGGATTCTTGAAAGATGCCATAATACTCAGTAATCATCCCCATGAAACCTTTTATATTCAAAATGAAGACCAATTGGGAGTTTTTGAATATATAAAGAGGGGAGAGAATCAATAGCTAGAGTGATTCACTAATGAAAGCTGATTGGGGTATCCACG
The DNA here is from genome assembly GCA_029856365.1 of Candidatus Hodarchaeota archaeon. Classification (GTDB taxonomy): domain Archaea; phylum Asgardarchaeota; class Heimdallarchaeia; order Hodarchaeales; family Hodarchaeaceae; genus Hodarchaeum. Next base: position 4,926 of record JAHQWW010000045.1, on the reverse strand, counting down.
CGTACCGAGATAGATCAGTAAGGAGAATGCCACTCGCAACGAAAGTGTTGGAGGATAAATCTACCTTATTCATCATGCAGAAACCTGATTATGTCAAAATGGATATCCCCTGGGCACCGCTCGCTGGACTGGTTTCGATCTTTGCCCTCCAACCGCGGAAGGACTTCATGGATGCAGCCCGAAGCCTGTCCTTGGTGAGTGATGAAGAGGGAGTGAAAGTAATTAGAGAAATTTTCCCCGCACGCTCAACTAAATCCAAATATGCTGACGCAGATGACTCCCACACTGCCTTACTCCTCCTCGTCGAGGTTTCATTGAAGTTTTGGGTCAATTTTGAGAGAATTCTCCCCATACTCGTTCAGAAAGCCCGAAAAAAGTTTGTTAAACGCCGATCGACAATGCACACAATCCTCCAAGCAGCAGGATTTAAAGTCACCTTAATTACTGGGGAACAAATTAGTCAAGTATATTTCCATAGGAAGAGAGTACCCGAAGCCGTCACTGTCTTTAAGGGACAGAAAGGATTCCATTCAAAACTCATAGAACCGTTTCTGCAATTAGATCGAGTACCCTCAAGACAATTTCAGGATTACGCTAGCCCTGATCTTCCAGTTACATACCAACTAGGAACTCGAATAAAAAATCCTGCACGGCCAGTTGGATTTCCCACATTAACCACAGGCACCGTATTAGTCTGTGGATCCAATAAAAGAGAAACAATATCCGTAGTGCAACAACTGCTCAACGGCATAAGAACCACAGGAACCACTAGGCAGATTTTTGTGATAGATACCCATAACGAACTCAATGGGATCATTAACTATTTTCAGACTCATCCTCCTAAAGATTTCCCCGTACAAATGTTTCAATTAGGCACCAATATTCACCTGAACCTGTGTGATGTGATCGTCCCGAGATCACCAAGTGGGGAAAAACAAGAGATAGAAGCCCAAGCAGCGTGGAAATCCCATTTGATCAGTCAACTCCTGCTGAGTTCGCTAAACACCTCAGAATACCTGACCGCTCGTTATGCGGTGCCCTTAGAATCCCAAATCAGAAAAACTGCGAAAAAAACCCACTTATTCACACTGCGAGATGTGAGCCTGAGTTTTGGAGGGGGAAACGAAAGCGATGTGGAGGAAAATTCAGAGGGTAATATGATATATGCAGATATGATGGCAATTGAGGCAATCGTAGGGGTGCTAGAACAATTTCGATCATTTCCAGAGGTGAACTATCCCTCATTTACAGGACATTACAGTAATACCCTAGTGCGAGAAAATACAATGACGTTCTTTCAGTTTGGGGCACAACCCCCACTGATCCATAGAGCCACCGTGGGATTCTTACTCCACTACCTCTCACAAAGCATGAGAAAGGGATGTGTAGTCCTGACTCATACACCAGAATTTCTCACCGAACAAGCAGGATATAAACGCGATCGAAAAATTGGCAGTTCCAGTATAATGGATGCTTGTAACGCGATCACCAGTCACAATATCTTGATAGTAAGCAGTCATCAATTACAGGAACTGGCCATGAATATGGACACGTTTGATGAAATCAGAAATACCGTCTATTTAAAAATGGTTAATGCCCAAGATCGAAAGCTCGTGATGACCCGACATGAATTAAAAATAGGCCAGAAAACAAAATCCTCCGCTTATAAACAACAACAACAACAATCGCTAGGGATTATAGAAGGAGAAGGATTGCTGTTCCGAGAAGATGCCCCACAAAATGTTGGGTTCCATTTTAAACTGGACCAAAGGTTACCTGTTGATCTAAAACCAGTCACAGTGCTCAAAACAAAGCAGCGAGGTTCGGAAACACTAGGGTTAACCCCTATGAAATACGAGATACTGATGAAACTCCTGAAATTGTTAATCCACCAGCCATGTCAAACAGGTGAAATCATAGGAATCCTCGAAAGTACAAAACAGGAGGAACTCTCCTTAAACCAATTGAAATCGTTAGGACTATTTACTACCGAAATAGATAGGGGAGCCACCTACTGGATCATTACCGAGAAAGGACGAGAATATTACGCCAAACAATATGCGTTTGTAAATTCAATGCCCGCTCCACTGACAATTGAGGAAGTTGGACAAGCTCACCAAGAATTAAAACGTTTAGAATCATTTTATGATATTACCTCCTCACCTAAGGAGCGGGCGGATACCAATTCGAAGGTCAAGACCCTGATCGGGAGATTGGTCAATTTTTTACGCCATATACGGGTAACATCGATTCCATGGATGCGAATCGCAGAATACCACGACCTGGTGATGATAGATTCATTAGAATGGCAAGGTTTTCGGCACCTGTTTGATCTGGCACACACGATGGTCAATAATCTCCTATTAGAAATCACCCAGCTACAAAAACAGCACTCAAACAAAGAGATCCAACAAAGCCTCCAAGCCTCTAGCATCACTACTCAGGCCGAGAAAAAGGATCTGAATGATTTTCTGCCCGACGATAACCTCATGTACCTCCAGCAACTGTCACAAGAACTCGGATTAGACCCATATCCTACAATAGGGATTGTCGATCTCTATTATGCGCTATACAATCAAGGACGCTCATTATTTGATGAACTAACGAAAAAAAGAGGAAAGCAAACTCAAAAAGATAATAAATTCTTTTCGAAAAATCTGGGGGTAAATCACTAGCGAGGAGGCCTAAAAGAGCTTCAACAATAATATAAGGAATGAAAAGAAGAATACTCATACGCAACCGTCTAATCCACCGGCTGCGTTCATTTAGAAATTTCGTTTTTGAGAGAAGTAATGACTTCTTCCTAGCTCAAACAAGATGGTTTCACTTCAGTCACAAGAGATTCAATACTAACTTTACTTACGCCTTCGATCTTCGAACAACATACAGACATCAGACCGATCCTACTCCAACTGAAGCTACCGACTCCTGAAGCCACCTGACGAGAGATTTTCGAAAAATTCCCACACAGGGTGCCTTTATGCTGGTTATGACTCAAACTTATTGAAAGGTAATTATTATTGAAATAAATCACAAATCATTGTTATGTTAAATATATATAACAGAAAGCTTTTTAACACTGTTTTGTTAAATAACTATAACATAAGCATCATAAATACAAGTATGTCGAATAAGTATAACAGAAAGCTTTTTAACACCATTTTGTTATATATAATAACATGAAGATTGAAACCCATCTAGAAAAAATCCAGCATCTTGATGCAAGTTTAAGGAAACTAAACGATGATACAGATTATGAAGCGATAATCGAGTTAATTATGTTACTCACTAACCACTATGTCAACGCAGCGATGCATAAGCTAAACACCCTTAGGATTGATAAGGATGAAAAACATAACAAAATGTATTCTGTGTTAGTTCATGAGAAAAGATTGAGAAATTATAGTGATGAAGTATGGACTGCTATTGAGAAAATTGAAAATTTAAGACCGAAGCATGTATATGGCAGTGGAACAAATGGGAAGTACTCAAAAGACGCAAAAAAGCAGTATGAAATAATAAAGAGAATATGCAGGCGAATATTGAATGTTTAGTTTAAATAAAGCAATTAATTTCACAAGAAAGATTAAAGACAAGAGTAATATTCTTTCAATCATTCTCTTTGGAAGTGTAGCAACAGGGGACGATACAATTAAATCCGATATTGATTTGGCCATAATTTATGATCAGAAAGATCAGAAAAAGGAAGAACTTATTGAAGCCATTAAAGATGAGGGTATGCAAGTTACTCAGATGAGCCTGGATGAATTAAAAGCTGAAGAAGAATTACAAAATGCGTTAGCTGGAGATGGGATTCTTCTTTTTGGAACTCCCATTACTATAATGATACAACAAACATCATTAAAACCAAAAATGATACTTGTCTACGATACCTCAGAGTGCGATCAGAAGACAAAGATGAAATTACATAGAGCACTCTATGGTGGAAAGAGTTCTTTCAAAACTCGTGAAAAATTCTATACCTCATCGTTTAAAGGGATTACAACAGATTTAAATGTCAAAAAGATCGCAAGAAGTGTTTTATATTGTGATAGAAAAAATGCATTCCCAGTCATACGAGTTTTTAAAACATTAAATGTAAGATGGAAAGAGATAAGTGTATGGGCGTATGAATAAAGGCTGAAATCTACAATTCGAATACGATGATTCGACAACATACTGAAGAATATCTTACTTGGCGCGAGCGAACACCTTTCCTACTTCCTTTACCTCGAAGAATCAGCTCATTTATTATGTATCCTATGAGAAAGGTAATACAGAAGGAGTGGCCTGAAAATAATAAAGAAATTGTCGTGGTTTTACTGATTTATGGCGGTATTGTGGTACTGATGTCGCTTCCCTTTTTGAATTGGTTTGTTTAGTCGTGATGTCAACTCCCAGAGTGGGTAAATAATGTGTTGTAAATTTTCCTACAGCAAATGTACGAGTCATTCTCGTTTTTAACTCATCAGGTGATCCTATAATACAGATTTTTAGTAAATATTCATCGGGATTTGTCTTATTCATACTCGCAGATGTGTGGTTCGTCACGATTTCTTTCCTCACCTGAGTCTCATGATATGTTTAATTTCCCGAAAATCAAAGAACAGCGTACAGACATCAGACCAGATGCTCTCACATTGAAGCTGCTGACTCCTGAAGCTATCTGACGATAGGACTACTTAATTTCCACATTTTTTGAGAAAAATAGTCCTTGTGCAATTAGTGGCAGTCAACTGAATAATCAACTTCAAGTTAAATATGCCAGGTTAGGAGCGTTTAGTCAGTTTAGTTAAATAACATTATTTTCCAGAATTAACATTTTTAAGAAAGAGCTTTGTGTTATTTTAATTTTTGCAAGAAGCAATGCAATTAAGACTGAAATAAAACCTATCACAAAAATAGGGAGGCTATACTGGATTAATT
>JAHQWW010000044.1 GCA_029856365.1 Candidatus Hodarchaeota archaeon | reverse complement strand
AGCAAAAGATGATTGAGCAAATAGTAAATTTTCTTCTATTACCACAAAATATTCAGGTGTAAGTGCCGTTCCAATAAATGATAATTCAAAACCTCCTGCAATTGTAAGAAGCTGATTCTTAGGTTTTAAGTTATAATAACTGGCAAAATTATATTCAACGAGGCAAACATTCTCAGCTGTTTCTGTGGGTTTAATATGCCGTCCATCTGTGATGTGAATGCCATTTACATCTAAATTTTGAGATCCATCAGAAACATTGATACCAATAATGCGGCCATTCACCAAGATAGTTTGATTAGAAGTAGAAGCATTAATTGTTGTCGGAAAGCTTACTCGGTATTCCAGTGCGCGGATCCAATCCTTATGTGACAGATTCTGAAGAGCAGAAGAAAGATCAGATTGTGGTATCCAGCTCCCAGGAAGTAGTTTCATTTTCAAATCAAACATATTCAAAAGATCATTACTTTTCTCGAAGGCATGCTCTCTCCAAGGGGTAGTACTACTTAATCCTGTGTATATCCCTGTTCCTAATCCAACGATCAATGCGATTGCAATGACTTGTATTTTTCGTTGTTTTAAATCCCGAAACGACCATTGCAAGAGTAGCTTAAGATTTCCCATGATTTTCACCATCGAAGTTCTTCAATGGAAACCTTACCTTTCTTTGGTGGACCATCTTCAGTTATCATCCCTGAATGTAATTCGATGACCCGATTAGTGATCCGTGCAATTTCTCGATTATGAGTTACCAATATAACAATCGTATTATTGTTCTGTTGTTTTAATAAGAGTTTTAAAATCTGTTTTCCTGTTTTATAGTCAAGTTCTCCAGTTGGTTCGTCAGCTAAAATAAGCTGAGCCTCTTTTACTAAAGCTCGAGCAATCGCAACCCTTTGTTGTTCTCCACCACTTAGTTGATGGGGAAAATGGTGTATTCGATCCTCAAGTCCGACCGCTTTTAACGCCTCGATAGATTTTTGTTTGCTATTCTTCTTTCGTGCCAGATCTGCGACATACTGAACGTTTTCTAACGCTGATAATGTAGGAAACAAGTTAAATGTTTGAAATATGAATCCTATTGTATTACGTCGAAAAGTAAATTGTTGTTGCCGATTGTAACGGGTAATATCTGTTCCATCAATTTTAATTTTACCTCCTGTTGGTCGATCTAGAGCTCCAACAAGGTTTAGTAATGTAGTTTTGCCACTTCCTGACGGACCTAATAACACAACAGTCTCTCCCTCATCAATATCAAAAGACACACCGTCTAAAGCCTTTACGGTAATTTCTCCCATCTGATAATATTTTTCAATTCTTAATAATTCTATCATCAGTGTTATTTCCTCAACTCACTTTTCTTATGGTAATATTTTACAGAATAAAAGAATTAGTTTTAACTGTTTTATTAAAGCTTAAAAAGTTTTCAGTTATGAACTTTCTTTTATCCATCATGTAACTAACCAATTTCTTCTTTATGTAAATAATATTAAAAGTTTAGTGTATTTCCATTACAAATGGGCCAGTGTAAGAAAAGCTTACAAAGCTTACGTATATTTAAAAACCTATTAGCTATAAATATCAATGAGAAAAAATAGAAAAGGATGGATGAAATGACCTTAATCATATTTGTTGGATTGTTTGCATTAATAAGTTCATTCCTGCTATTCTTATCAACAGTCCTTACTTTTCCACTTTTTAAAAAGACAAGAGATGAAATTTTTCTTCATGTGACTTTAGTCTTATTTTTATTTGCAACAACACTCTTAGTCACAGGGATACTGGCAATTTTCTTACCTGAAGACATGTCTGAAACATTTCAAGACCTAGGATTGATGAGACTGCCCTATTTATTGAAAATAATAATTATATTCATGTTACTTACTTCCTTAGAATTTTCATTAGTATATATTAATCTTTCATCTAATCGTCTTTTTTTTGTTGAAAAATACATTCCAATAGTCCCCGCTTTATTTATTGGGTGGATTTTTGCCTCTATATTTGTGGAAAATGAGATGTTAGACACTTTATCTCTTTTTGGCTTATATGCATTTACATTTTTGGTTGATATAATGGTTATTATTCTTTTAATCCGTTTACGTAACGTTCGAGAGAAATTTTATGACCGAAAACCAGAACAAGCTCTCTCAACTCACTTAATGATAATGTTAATTGCTTTCTTAGTGTATCAATCAGGTGATTTAATTGGATTTATTGGTATTTTAATCTCTCAAGAATTCTATATAATGGCTATGGTTATCCAACTTGTTTTATTACCTGTTTTTAGTTTCTTCTTACTCTTTCAAAGTCATTCAATCTGGAAGATCTTAGATAAGATAAATTATACCTTATTACTCAATGAACTCAATTAAGCTATGTAGCGGGAATTTTCCTGAAGAAAAAAGCTCTTATAAGATCAATATTTTTTTGAATTCAGGCGTTTTATATGACAAAGACAGCAGTCATATCAGTCCGAATCCCCAATGAGGTGAGGGAGAAACTAGAAAAATACGCTGAAATTCTTAGGATCAGACCCTCTGCAATTGCCGCGTTAGTTTTAGAAGATTGCATTGAATATTGGGTCAAACAATACAGTGAAAATGCTTTGAAGAAAATTTGGGAGAATCTTTGAAGGATAATTTTCGATCTATCTATAATGTTTTTGTTTTTAACAGTCTGTTTGAATATCTATAGTTCTTTCTGGAATAAGATCATGTACCTTGATAAAGACAATCAGGCCTAATAAACACAAAATCATAGGGATTGATGCTGTGTGAATTTTAACTCCAAACAAAACCAACGACGTTTGATCTGTAACATCAGGATTGAATCCAGTCAATTCATGTAATATAACACACAAGAAAATAATCGGTGACGTCTTTTTATACACGAAAAGCTATTCAAACAAACTGGGATCCTCTTAAAAAGGGAGAATTTCCTGATGAATATTATATCAAGTGAGCTTTGGTCATATCAATAAAAATTAAGGTTGATATTGTTACTACTTTTCTTGTTAACAACAGTGTATCATTCTCTTTTACAGGATCGATCAAAAAAAAATGTTTTTTCTTTCTTATATTAATTCTATTGCAGGATTCATAATTCTTAAAAAAAAATCGTGAAATAAATGATGTATTGAAAATGACTAGAAAGTCCTTATTACTCTTACTCGTGTGGTAACAATGGAATTTGTCTCTAGAACAAAAGTCATTATAGTAACTTTTTTTTGTTTGCTTGCTATTATCTTATTTCTTCTTGGCAGTTTTTTATCCATGTCAAACAATCCTATAGCTGATCTTTCTCCAGAACTGTTTTTCGAAAGTCCTACCTCCCTTTCAATGATTGACTTGAATTATGTCATTTCAGGGGAGTTTTACTATTCCAGCAAAACCAATTTTTACATAATGAGCTATAATCCAGTTGATCAATCAGAAACTAATCAATTTCGTTTATCTAGTGACTTTCTCGTGCATAAATATGCCATGAATCCGTATTCAGGGAACTTATACTTTATTGAGGAAGGGAGTAACAACATAAAAGTCATTTATGATTACCTGAATACTTATTCTGATACTCCAGGTTCCATTCTATCATCATATCATTTCTTTAGTCACTCATCAGATATTAGAGATTTAGCTACAGCCCCTTCGTTTCCAGATATATTATTGTTTTCAACTGAAAGTAATTCAATTTACTATACATATCAGGATTATTACGGAAACATGCAGGTTGACCACCTCATGGACGTTCGATTGTCAAATATTGGTGGTAGCTGGAATGGTGAGTTTTCTGTTGATAATTTTGGTTATCTTTATTTTGTCCAAGGGACAGGAGGTAAAATTTACCGTTATGACATATTTAACGACGATTTTTCACTCTTTTACTCTTCTTCGTCTAATGAAATTACTAGTATTTGTTTTGATAGCAAAAACATCCTTTATTATACCTCTGGAGATAACCGTGTGTTCCGCCTTGTAAGCTTAGCCCAGGCGCAAACTGATTTTTCAATTGATGATCCAATTGATATAGCAATTGTTTTTGTTGGTTACGATCAGGATATGATAAACACTTCCAAAATTACTAAAAAATTACCACATTATGGTGCAATATTCTTAGGAGGTCAGGATAATGCCCATTATTATTATCAAGCAAATTATTCTTACTACTTTGCAGATCAGGCGTATAAGGACGCGTTAGATGCATTCGTGGCAGATCATAGTGTAAATGATCCTACTGTTCAGCTAGACCTTCCAAAACTTGAATACCAAGCTAAGTTCTGGGATCCACAGGATGTTTTCATACCAAAAAATGGAACTGCCATTGATGGTAATGCTGTGGAATCTTGGCTTGAACAAAACAGGTATACTAATGAGGTTGACTACTGTATCAGTTTGTTAAACTTTTCCTACTTTGATACAGAAGGAAGAGATCATTGGTTCGAGATAAAGGACATTGATGTTGATACAGGTATCAACAAGCATTGGTACAGGAATGAATTTGATTTCCCTTGGAATCTCGATGCTGAATTCCCATATGTAGGATACACTGGATACGAATCCAGTGATATATTTCTCGATCCCACCGCTTTTCAATGGTATTTGAAATGGGTAGAAGTTTGGAATGGTTTAAATGTCAACGATGGGGATCACGACTTTTATGATGAAGATCTCGATCATTTTATGAAAACACACGATCCCGATACTTCTAACGGTAAGATTGCTATCAATGACTACATCAGTGATTGGCTGGCCGAACTCGTTCCTATCAATCTTTTTTGGCCCCCTCTGAATAGAATTGATTTCAGTGAAGATATTTCCTTACAGGTTAAGATCTTTAACGGTGTTTCACATTTGGGTTTCACAAATAGCGATCTCAAATGGACAATTAATGAAACCGCAATTAGTTTCGCTTTAACCGAGCTAATGCCAGAAAGTAATATTGACATTGATGTAGAATTCTTAGATTTGGCCAATTATTCTAATATTGAAGGTATTTTAAACCATCCTAATTATATTGTCGATTATAGTCCTGATGAACCACCGATAGCCAATTATACATATTATGACGGTATGGGTATTTATAACCACCTATTCAGCACTACTTATCGACGACTATTCTTCGATCTTGATGCAGCAGATCTGGTGGTGACAGGGTACGCATTCATTTTGGATAATGCAACATTGGCTTCCCCTGGAATATGGAGTGGTGGTGGATTATTTACAGGATTGGGGGGAGATCAACGTACTCTTCAATTAATGGAACTTGATAGGCTTTATTATCCTAACAGAACCGACTTAATAGCTGTGCCCCGTCAGGGACTTTCAACAGTTCTCGTCCACGAATTAGGCCACGCAATAGGTTTCCCTCACACGTTTACTTCAACTCAATACGCTGCTGATTTCACTGCTGATACAATGGGTTATTATGGTGATTATACACGTTTCTCTCGGATTAGGATAGAAAGCTTTCAACGCTATGCTGCTGAACAAGAAATATTTGAAGCTTTAAAGATGGCACAAGAGCCTATGCTGATTGATGCTGAACTTGAGTGGTTGGTTGACTTACAAGATACTTGGGATAACCTAACGGATAGCTATAGTAGTAAGGACTACTTAAAAGCCCGCCAGGTGGCAATGGAATTACAACAATCCCTGAAGGAACATACTATAGACACTGACGCAATAGAATCATCCGATGCAATTACTATTATAGGAAAAAATATCGATATCCTGTTTTCTTCAGTTTTACTAATCATAGGAGTCTTCGCGGTAATAGCTGCTGGTGTGTGTTTGTATTTTATTATTGTCAGACAACCCCTTAAGACTTAGTTTAATTCCTCAAAATTTCCGGGCAAGTTAAGAAGAATATAGAACGTCTAATACTTACTTATTCTAAGTTCTGAATAGACTACTACTATTTTTAGGGATTGTAAAATAATTGGGTTTCAAGGATAAGAGATTGTCTACTAAATCAATTACGGAACTAATTGTATCTTCCAAGTAATTGTATTCACGTAAAAGTCGAGTTAATAAGCAATTATACTCGAAACTGCTTTCCTCATATTTATTGAGTTTTACTAACACACTGTAGACTCTAGGTAATGGTTTCGTTAAAATACTGTAGCCATAGGGATCATGACTGTACTTGTCTGTTGTACTCCGGAATGCTGGATTCAACAACCTACCTAAAGATAACAGGAATTTATTTAATCTTTTAATTCGACTTATTTCTTTTTCATTAAGCTCTTCTGGAGTCTTATCAGAATACTCCTCAATGAAATCATTAACTGCTTCTATTTTCTTTTGAAATACTTCTACCTTTTTCAGGATTGTATTCAGTCTATCGCTTCTAGGGACATCTTTGTAACTCTTCTCTATCTCTTTTATTTCATGGATAATATACTTGATAAAAGTTACGTAATCCCAAGGAATGATAGGTTCATTCAATAATTTGATAATGTAATGAAAATGGAGTTCAGCCTGAAGTTTTAGAATATCTTCATCCACTTTATCAAGGGTGTCTTCTTCACTGTGATACCACCACCCAAATAATGCATTCCCCAGTTTTTCCATTTCCTCGGGAGGATATGTGGCGAAGGTAAAAATGTAAGGAATACCAATTCCGAGAAAAAAATTATCCCCAATCTTTAATGGAAGTCTCTTTTCTGACTCTTTACCTATTACAGCTTTTTCTACTTCTCCTAAGAACCCCCAGGTCTCTGGGGATGAATATGAGATGAAGTGATTTGTTCCTATCATGCCAAATCCATCAAAATTTACATAAGCTATCGCCCGTTCATTAAGCTCACCCCAATAATTATCAACAAACCAACCAGAACCTGCAGCTTCTCCTATTTCATGACCATCCCAAAAATTCGTTATGACTTCTCTTCTAATCTTCTCCTCCTTTTTCAACAATGTTCTTACGATCTCAAGTATGACCGCGATTCCAGTAGAATTATCAGTCACAGTTCCACCCCATGATTCTAGGTGTCCTCCTATAACCAACAATTCATCGAACATACTCTTACTTTGAGGAGGGATTATTCTGCCAATTGGTTGATTAGATATAACCCACCTATCTTCTACTTTACTTTTGACATTTATCTTTACAGTTCCCTTCTCAAGTAATTTTTTTAGAAATTCAGCATCTTTTCTGGAAATATTAACTGAAGGAATCCTTGGAATACGATTTACATCTTCCAATGTTAAAGGACCCCAAACATGTTTGATCGCTCCTCTACCAACTATTTCATTCTGAGGGTGGCCCCAATTTGAAAGGATGATGGCACTAGCTTCTTTATTTCGGGCTAGCCATGCCTTTTCTGGTCTTGGAGGAGCATAAGAGAGATCAGCAAGGATTATCTTATTTCTAACATCCAATCCTTCATATTCTTTGCTTCCTCCTCTCTCTACATAAACAACATCATTTGTTACCCCCTCTGGAGGTGTATTTAGGCTATAAAGATTGGGGAAGCTTTGAAAAACTTTAGCTATAGGTGAAAGTACGGCTACTTCAGACTCTAATGGAAAGCTAGTATATATCGGAAACTCGTCAATCCACACCTCAATATCCTGCAGTTCTTCTAAGAATCCTTTTATGAACAAACTTGCTTCCTTTATTGATTCAGTACCTGCAATTCTGTCTTTATATTTTGATAAACTCTTTACAAAAGATAAAATGTTATTAAAATCAAGTCTATCTCGAGCTAGATCTTTTGTGAAGGGATTAGCCATTACTCAAAACCACCGAACAATGATAATTGTATTAATTAATAATCTTTTTCATGAGGGGAAATTAATAATGATGTTCCGCAATTCAGAAGGAGGAAAGAGAAGAATTTGATTCCAAAGTAGACAAAAATACCTGAATATCACTTCACAGCGCTTTCGACTTTCAATGTAAACACTTAGCGGGTATAAACTTGAATAAGTTAAGAATTAAGTGTCCCTTGGTCGTGGGAAGAAGGTTTGACGATATAGAGTGAAGAGGGTTATCTTGGCTTCCTTAGCATATTCAATTATTTCTTTTATATTAGTGGTTCACTTAATGGATAGATATCTGATGTATTTGCTATTCCTGCGATATAATAGACGCCTGTGCCTTTCCAATCTGACCAATAATTACCCTGTTCTAGTTCCGAATTGTACCAGTAATTAGAAGTTCCATTATCAGAAGCTTGTGAGAATTCATTTAAATTATTCTCGATAAATGAATTATGATAAATTATGTTGAATTCTGTGATTTCAAACGCAGAAAAGATAGAGATTCCATATTCTTGATTGTTCTTAATGGAATTATTAAAGATCCGACAATATGATGAACCAAGAGCATAAATACCTTGATAACAATTTCTAATGGTACAATTAGTGATGGTACAATTATTACATGTATCCAAGACGATACCAGAAGTATACCACCCTGGCCATGTATTAGTATTATTGGCGCAGATATTATTTATAATTCTTGAAAAATTTGAACCCACAATATTTATACATACATCTTCGTTGTCAACACAAATATTGTTGGTAATATTCAAGAAATGTGAGTCGAAACAATGGATTGCTTCAGTGTTATGAAAAAGAAAATTATTTCTGATAATTGACGAATTTGAATATTCTAAGATGATACCTCGATGAAGACATGAAACTGTATTATTAGCTAAATAACATTTCTTTGAGTCTTCAATTACTATTCCCTCATAACCAGTTCTTGAAATGATATTATTCGAAATATTAACTTCTGGAGAGGAGACGATTGTGATACCAGCATGAGGACCTGTTTCCCAAACCCAACAATCGTTATACGTAATATTGTTACCGAAAATTTTTGCTGTTCCAGGTGCAACATTTTCAAGATTGATTCCTTCGTAACAAATCTCTATGGTACAATTAGTGATTACGAAGTATTTAGTGGTGTTATGAATCGAGAAACCATATAAATGGTTCGTGAGAATGTAGTTAGAGAGGATGAATGGATTATCTATTGTTCCTGTCCCTGATGAGCTGTACTTAGTGAAATCAGCGTCAAAATGAATTTCAATGCCTGAACCAAGTGGTGGCCCAAAGAGAGATGTTAAGATGAATGAACCTACTAAAATTATGAAAATAAAAATCACTCCAATGATAGCAATTGCCCCTATAATGATCAACCATGGACGATAAGATGGTGAGACCCTTCTTACCTTCCTCATTTGAACAGAGCTTGTTAAATTCGATCCACAGTAGGTACAGAATTTTACTGTTCTAGGTGTTGCCAATTCTTTACCGCAAAAGGGGCATTGAACCATTCACTATCTCTCTCAAAACCTATTGTTTTCATAGGGTAATTTATTCTTTTAGGTTTTCATCCTCATTCTAATATTCTAATAATTCACTAAAAGTTTAATATATTGTTTTTTTTCCTTAAATTCCAATTATTTATTCAAAGGGCACACTTTCAGACATTCCAAGCAATGATAGCTACTATGATCATCAATACCTACAGTATTCATGATTGTTTCAAAATCAACTGCTGTTCTCGTTTCCTTGTCTTTAAGTAGATTAATCATTAACGGATTCAGGTTAGCATTTCGAATGCACAAATTATGATCTACCTTGCCAGTTCTATTAATAGCTTTAACTGGACATGCATCAATACATTCAAAGCAATCTATTGGGCATATTTCCTCTTGAACCTTTTCAGAGGGCTTTAAGAGTTTTGAAGTAATTAATCCTCCTAAAAGGATGCGTGTGCCATATTTGGGATGTCCCAATAATCCACTCTTCGTCAGCTTACCCAGACCAGCTTTTTCAGCCCAATAAACAATAGGTAACAATCCCCAAAATTCACGATTCACAATTCTCCAAGGATAACAGGAATAGATCGGGGTTGAAACATATCCATTATCTTCTAAATACAAACATAGAGAGTTTGTTATAGCATCTAATGATCTATACATCATATTACAATAACGCCAATAAAGAAGGATATCATTAGATTCCGAGTAAATAACACCCTTAGGTATTGGAACTGCGTAACAAATGAGTGATTTTGCATTTCTTAAAAGTTTCTGAGGAGAGAAGTCTTCTACTATTGATTTGATCTTATCTATTACTGATGCAAAGCCTATTACATGAATTTCTTGTCGATTAAGGAATTCTATGATTTTACTGGAATCCAGACTATTCATAATGGGGTACAATGAAACTTAGGTTGAAAGATTAATCTTTTCATCAGCCAAAAATCAGACATTAGAATTAAGTAATAGAGCTCTTTTGTTGAAATATAAATGAACCCTGTAAGTTTGAATTCATTAATTGATTTTCTTGAAAAGAATGCTTCACCAAGGGACTTATTAAGACTTCATGCCGCAGTGGGAGATAATAAAGCCAAATTAGAGTTATTAAATCACTATTCTAAGCTCCAATTGCCATCTGGAGCTTTCTCTTACCAATTCCAGAATAGGAATCCTCCATCTTTAATGCACTCTTATCGGGCATATCTTCTCTTAAAAGAATTAGGATATTCGGAATTGACTCATGATCTTATAAAACAATTAGTACAGTTTTTAGAATCCTCTCAAAGGATTGATGGATCATGGATTGAAGATCACCAACTATTGGCAATTTCTGGGCTTCCCCCATGGATGGATCCCCATAATAAAAATGTAGAGATTTTAACTACAGCCTATTGTTGTACAATTATGACTATTGAAGATCCTTCCTCCCTAGTAACTCAAAAAGCTTTGAAGTATCTGAAACAACATAGAAATTTTGATGGGACATTTGCAGGTTTTCCCCATACCACATGGATTGCAGGCGCTATTTTTATGGGGTATTATGGTACATTCAATGTAACTGGCAGAGAAATGGTTTCAATTATTGATGATCTACTAGATCAAGACCATCCTGGTTCTACTATTCAATGGATTACCTCTTCTTTATTGTTATTTGGATTCAAACCTCAAACTTTACCTTTACTATCTCGTGCATTGGATATTCTCGAAAAAAGGCAACAGTCAGATGGATTATGGAGTTCAGAGGATGAAGGTCGTCAAATAGAGACCACTGTGGATTGTTTGATTACCCTACATAAAGGTAGAAGAATCAATTGGTGAAACACATTTTTTAATCTAAATTCTAATTTGGAACCAGGTATTAATACTGTTTCTAAACTGATAAGACTCATTGATTGCTGATTTTAAGAATATATTAGCTAACTATAATCAGATTCAATAATCAATCAATAATCAACTGAAAAAAGATACAAGTCCTCTTCAGGAAATGGATCAATTGGATAGTCCTCGAATGATTGGAGTCCCTCATTTTCAGCTATAACGGAAGTAATACTAAGACATAGAAATAAGAAGATTATTGGTATTTTTAGTATGTTAATTCTCATAGAATTAACCTCCTTCAATAACTATAGAAGATTGAGCTAATTCCCTTAATAGAACTATATATTAGAACGTGATATTTCAATAAACGACTATTCTGTTCTAAACTATGAATACGAATGGATTTATCTGAAATCTAATCGTTTTGTACGATCTTCAATTGGAATACCTAAAAGTAGAAGCCAATGCCAGTACACATCTTCCATACTTAAACCAGAGACGCTAAACTCGAGAATTTCTTCTTCTTGTCGATTTAATAATTCTGTGGTAATTTCGTCAACCTCATTCTTGGTTTTCGCATAAAATTGGCACATTTGCCCCATAATTCGGTGACTAAATCCCAATTCTTGTACAAAAGACTGTATGTCGACAGAGGGGTGGGGAATAACCTTCACATCAAAAGCATAAGGGATTTGTTTAATGATTTCTGATGTATTACCGTATTTCATTACCTTACCGTCATGTGTTAATAACAGTAATTTTTCACAAAGACGATCAACAACGCTAGGGTCGTGATCAATCAGAAGAATAGTGAGGCCTCGTTGTTCATCTAATTCATAGATGTACTGTATGATGGACTCTTTCTTCTTGACATCTAGGGTAGCTGTGATTTCGTCAAGGACAAGGATTTTGGGATTCTTCATAAGTGCGATGAGGAAACGTGTCATGGCTTTTTGTCCTTCTGAGAATCCTTCGATGGGAGAATCGAGCATTCTCGTGAGATCAATGTCATCCATTAATTCTTGTTGGTTCCTCCATTCCACTCCCTGTAGATCTGAAAAATAGTCCAGAGTCTCTCTAAGAGTCAATTTCTTATGAAAAGAAAGATTGGGAGAAACATATGATAATAATCGTCTTGCTTGACGGGTTTGTGTTACTAAATCGTATGGGCCAATTTGTATTGATCCTTTGTCAGGTAGGTAAATACTTGCTAATGTTCTTAAAAGAGTTGTTTTACCACTTCCATTTGGTCCAATAATAGCCAAGTTTTCTCCATCGGGTAAATGGAAATCAATCCCTTTTAACACATGTTTCTTTCCAAAGTATTTATGTACATCTTTTACAATAATTTTTCGATCGCTTGTCAGTGTCATTTGTGATTTCTCTCCTTAATAAAACTCCAATGTTCCACTATACGCAGCTTTTCTGGTAATTTTTCGCATAAGCATCATGGCTAAAATAAATAGTACGATTGAAACGATCCCATTGATAATAACGATAAAGAGAATATTCAAGGGAATAGTACCAATAATGAGCATGGAGCGGAGACTGTAAAGCATATTGGTCGTTGGTATCAAGTAAAATACCTGTTCTAGTGTTGATAAACCAAAAGTACGGAGAACTTCTAAGGGGAAGAAATAACCACTTAGCATCGTTAAAAGATAGGAGAATAAGAATGTTAACGGACCACTTTTCTTAAAAATCACATTAAGGGTTGAAGCAACAATTGTTATTCCCAGCATAAAAATCCATGAGATAATGAGGATCAAAAAACTCAATATAAGAATTTCGAGAGTTATCACCAAAGGTTGTAATATTGTAGTCTCACCAATTCGAATGTACGAAAGAATAGCAACGATTGGTAATACAAATATACAAAGGGTTATTGAGGTCTTGATAGTACTAGAGGAGAATTGACCAGCTATTAAATCACTCAAGGTAATATCATTAGTTATAATGAAACCTAAAGCACCAAGTGCTGCTTCATTAGGAATAACAGAAACACCATCTTTATAAGCCCTAGTGAATATCACCCAATAGATTACCCCTACAACTAAGAATTCTTTCAAAAAGCCTTCATAGAGAAAATTATCAATATCACTGGATGCTACCACTTGACCGAGGAAGAGAAATGTGATAACATCTACAGCAAGCCATGCTAAATCTGTGATGAAGTTCAATTTATACTTCCAATCTATCCGTAGGTTCCTAATAATATTGGCTCTTAGAACCGCTGCTGTTCTGTTTACCATTTTTATGATTCCTCTATCACAATCGATAAAACAAATTACAAGAGAAAAAGTGAGATTTTACAATACTTAAAGAAGTTGCTTTTAGGATCTTAAAAAAACTTCCCACAAATAACTTCGGAAATGAAATAAAACAGCAAAAATTACCCGTCTACAGATTTATCATCGACTTCGGTGACAATATTCAGTGAAAACAAAGAGTTTGTTTAATCTAAACGTTATTACTTTGACTGTGACCCATTTTTTATGGGGATTCGTCAATTCTGTTTATTTAATCCAAATTCAACCTTTCTTATTATCAATCTACGGGACAACACCTGAAACAGCTCAAATTTTGGGGACTATACTTACGATCGGGAGTTTCTCGGCGGTAATTCCCTTATTACTGAGTTTTTATGGGGATTTGTATGGAAGGAAAAAATTCATTATTTTTGGAGAGATTATTAGCATTTTAGGGTTAATTGGCCTTTCAATTGGAAATTCAGGTGTATTAATATCAATAATTAGTCTTATTGTCTTCAATCTAGGAATTGGCATTTATGATCCCCCTCTACAAGGACTTATACATGAATCGTCTATTGAGGCAAAAAGAGGATTAGCATATTCAATTGTGTATAACTCCTCTTCTATTGCCGGTATCATAGCCTCTTTCATAATTCAGAATGAGGTTTACAGGGAATATGTCATCTACTTCCAAATCAGTTGCCTTCTGTTTACTCTTGCAATAATTATTAACTTCTTAGTATTACACGACATTTCCCCGAATAAAAGCCAAGTCTCTTTTCCTCTGGTCTTAACTGAGACCTTAAAGAAACCGATCTCTCGATTAACTGCTATCGCATTCTTTCTTGATTCATTCTCTTGGGGGTTACCTCTTTCCATTGCTAATGGAATCTATATTATTCTATTTGGAGTTGATGTCTCTTTTATTGCCACATTAACTTTCACGTTAAGCATAGTCCTTGTCCTTTTTCAATATCCTGCTGGTTCATGTGTTGATCACTTTGGGCGACTTTTCGGACTTATAATGGGAGAAGTAACTGGTATTATGTGGATAATCTTAACATTGCTTTCAATTGCTGTTCAGCAAGCAGAGATATTGATATGGGCTTATGCAACATTAGGAATCAGTATTGCTTTTTGGAGACCCTCCGTTGTTTTAAGTTTTATTGAGATTGATCCTACTGCTGTTGCAACAAACTTTGGAATTCTCTCTTTCATTCAACGATTAGGAAGTGTACCTACTGCAGCTTTTGCAGGGTTTATTTTCTCTCATATTGGATTTTCCCCATTACTCATTATGACTTTCATTGGGACACTAATTGTTATTATAATTTTCATCAAAATAGATCAACTTCAAAAAAACCAAATCATGGAAAAAATACAATAAAATTCTCATATGGAAATTAAAAATTCTACAAACACCTGAAAATTCCCCAGAAGTGGTTCAGTGACAACGACAACTCTAAAAACTTCAATTAGAAATGCGTACATGCTACTCTTCGCTTCTCAGATCGTTAATATCGGGTTTGGATTATTAGCCATATTTATTACACTTTTAGCAGACGAAATTCATCTACGACCACTTGAAATCGGAGTAATTATCTCTATATTCATGGTTGCCCGTGCTATTTCATCAGGAGTTGTCCCTGATTTCTCCGATAAAGTTGGCCGGAAAATAATCTTGATTATTTCACTTATCTTCTATGCTTTCAGTACAGCTCTGTTAGGATTTGCCAGATCGTTTTTCTGGCTGTTTATTTTAAGAATTGTAGAAGGAGCTTCTGCGGGAGCGGTTTTCCCTACAGCTGAGGCCCTACTTGTTGATTCTGTGCCTATAAAAGACCGTGGTGCTTGGATGGGGAAATATTTCACCACATTTAATTTTGGTTTCATCATTGGCCCAGCACTAGGTGGCCTTTTGTTTTCCTTCGGAACAGATATTTTATATCTTGATACTTTAACCGCTTTTAGTGTTCCTTTCTTATTTACTGGTTTCCTTGGATTTACATCCTTGTTATCAATAATTATTTTTGTTGAAGATATTTTTAAGAAAGATAAGAAAGATCCAATTGAAGAATTGATCACTGACGAAATAGTTGATATTCCTACCTCAATAACTCCCTATTTTAGTTCATTCTTATTTATAGGAGTAATAAGTGGATTTTCTATTGGCTTGATCATTCCTATCTTTACCTTACATATGACTAATGCGTTCTTATTAGATGAAGGAACGATAGGATTCATTTTCACCATTAGTGGGAGTGTTGCTCTTCTAGTAAACTATCCTGCGGGAAAATTAAGTGATAAAATCGAAAGGATGCAGATAGTCTGGATTGGAATGATTTTCACTGGATTAGCTTTTATTGGGGTCTCTTTAAGTACAACATTGATCGCTACAATCATTTTTTTCATATTTCGATCAACTGCTTTTCAGGCCTATATCCCTGCTTATCGTGCTTTTCAAGCTGATAAAATTCCGCCTCTGATGAGAGGTAAGGTTATGGGTCGTATCCAATCTGCCTTCAATGTGGGAGCTACCTTAGGTCCACTTGTTGGGGCTTGGATCTATGAATTATTTGTTTTAGAATCTTTAGAAATCCTCGGATACAAATTCTTTGGGGGTGGAGTTCCCTTTCTTATAGCAGGAATTTTCGGTTTAATTCAAGTTTTTACTGCTGTTCATATTCTACGTGGTGAAAAGAGGAATAGAGCTACGAAAGTGGTTAAGATATAGGCACTAGACTATGATTGAGCATATTCTGTTGTAATAGTAAACCAAAAAGGGACAGAGAACGCAATAAGATAAAAGATCGTGATGAAACTAAAGTATTGATGAAATTCAATCCTTACTTTATACTTTCAATAAGTCGTTTCTTGTCTTACTTCTCATGTTACTTCCAATCTTGATTTGTGCGGAAATATTCTATCTGGCTTTAATTCCCCATCTTCTTAACTCTAGGATCGAGGAATACCATTATTTGCGATTACGTGGTACATCAGATCGAAAGATGGCGATTGTTGGAAGTTTTGAATTTGGGCTTCTTACTTTTATTGGAATACTTGGTGGTATCTTAGGAGGAATAATCTTACTAAACATTTTGTTATCAACTCCAAACTTTCTACAGGTCCCCTACGAGTCTCTGTACGGTAGAGGAAGATCATTATTAGTAACCCAGAGTATGTGGTTAATTGGTGTCATTTTTGTTTTATTCGTGAATTTTGGTTATTTTTTCATTTTATTTCAACGATTAATAAAAAAATTACACTATTTTGATCACGAAAGGCAGAACAGTCGTTTTCTTTCCTTAAATCAAAGAATAACTACGACGATTCTGAGATTGTTAATTGCTGGATTAATACTATATCTAATTTTTACAACACTTACTCCGACAGTACTTAATGAATTAGGTGCATCAGAGATCTCTATTCAGCTAATTCCTCTCATAGCTGTTCTTGTCATGGCGCTATGGGTATTATTCTCCTTTTATGTGCCTCAATTTTGTTTTCACATCATTCAATCACTATTCGATAGTTTGAAGATATTCCAGAATCCTCGAAGAAGAATAACATGGGTCAATCTTTTTCGACGTAGAAGCCAGTTTATTAGTCTTCTAGCATTAATTACTCTAACAATCTCATTATTTACATTTGCGATAGTTTATGAGGAAACAATTAAGGATAACAGTAATAAAAACGCTGATTACCTTATTGGAGGGGATTTTAAGCTTGTGACTGATGATGTTAATACTAGGAATTTCTCAACTCAATTATCAAATATTTCTGGGATTGATCATTGTATTGGCTTCCCGTGCCGATCAGTGACAATCGCTCGTCATTCTATTGTTTTAATTGGAATTGATCCTGAATCTTACAATGAGATTTCAAACCTTTATCCCGAATCAATAATTGATGGTCCAGTACCAGCCAGTTTTTGGCACTCTCTAAGAGAAGATCCTCACCATTCAGTCATAATTAATGCTTACTTAGCTGAAGTATTTAAATGGGAAATAGGATCCGTTATCCAAGTACTAGACCTTCTTTCTGGCTATGGAGCGGAATGGAATCTTTCGATCACTGGGATATTAAATTCTGCTCCTGGGGTTGGTTCTCTCTATCCAGGGGAGTATATTGCGGGAGCATATAGTTTTGGTGGATATGCATTTGTTCATAAAGATTTATTAGAGACCTTTGGTACTAATACAGCTAATGTTTTCCTTATTCGTGTTAATTCTACTGATGTTAAGGGGCAATCATCAACAATTGATCAACTTAAAGAAATAAAAGAAATAAGAATGATTCTTGAATCCTCTTCAGTAGAGAAATCCCAACAGGATTTCTTCCATCTAGCAGGAGTCCAGGGACTGTTAACAATAGACTCCCTTGGAGCAATTTTAATTGCTATTCTTGGAGTGGCTGTTTTCTATCAGTATTTAATTAATGAACGTTTACAAGAATTTGCAATATTTCAAGCATTCGGTGCTACAAGACGTAAGATTTCAAGATTAGTAATAAATGAATCTTTATTTCTGACTGGTATTGGAATAATCTTAGGTGTGATAACGGGGACCCTATTTGCATTAGGTTTCCTTTTTGCTTCACGCACAGTCACTATCAGTCCAGATAACATATTTATATTAGAATTATCAATTTCACCTCTTGTTTTAGGAGTTGGATTGATTATAGTAGCCCTAATTATCTTCTTAGCATCGTTAATTCCTACAATCAAGATTTATGGTTATGAAATAACACATTTATTAAGAGAATTGTAAAGAAAAGGTCAATAGGAGACTTTATATGTCAATTCGGGCAAGAAAATTAATGTATGATCCAACAGAAGAATTACCTGATAATTTACTACTTGCACTCTTCAATATCTATAAGATTTATCATTCCAAAAAAATTGAACATGTAGCTTTGCGAGGAGTTAGCTTATCGATTCATTCTGAGGAAATGATCAGTTGTGTTGGTCCCTCTGGGAGTGGAAAAACTACATTACTTCGAATATTAGCTGGTTTGATTCCGCCAACAGCAGGTACTGTTTATTGGAAAAAATTAGGAGCTGACCTCTCTCTTTTCACAGTTTCTCAGTTAGCCAGCGTTCGAAACAGATTCTTGGGATATATCTCCCAACAACCGTTTCTTCTTTCTCAATTCTCAGTCCTGAAGAATGTAATGTTTCCAGGAATGATTAATGACCGTTTAAGTTCCAGAGAACTTAAGTATAGGGCGTTAGACCTTTTAGGACGCGTGGGACTTTTAGATAGAGTTGATTCTTCTCCGAATAAGTTGAGTTCAGGTGAAGTTCAACGCGTTTCTCTAGCTAGTTCTTTAATCAATCAACCCGATGTTGTGTTCGCTGACGAACCCACAGGGAATCTCGATTTTGATACAGGTGAACAGTTTCTTGACCTTATGAAAGAGATCAACGAAAATTTAGGAACTGCTTTTTTCATAGTTACCCATTCACCGCAAGTAGCAAAAAGAACGGATCGAGTAATGGAACTTTCAGATGGAATGCTTATCGGTCATCATACAGTAGCTAACTTAGCTGCATTACACCATACAAGGACATTAGTACCAGACGCTCAAAATAGAATATATCTTCCAGAAGAGCTAATGGAAAGTCTTGACTTCCCTTGGGGATTCTCAGTAGATATAGCTGAAAAGAAACTAGTTTTAAATCCCATTGCAATAGAAGACATTGATCCAGAGGAGATTCTTGAAAAAGAACTTCCCTGTCAGCTGTGTGGGACAAGTAATTCTTATAAAAATCGATTTTGTGATCATTGTGGTAGCCTCCTTTCTCAATTTAAATTTTTTAAGGAGAATTAGTCATGGTTTCGACAATAAAAGAAGAAGGATCTCAATCTTTTCAATCTCAAAATATTCTTTCAGTCTCCCACTTGGGAAAAAGTTTTACTGATGGTAGATGGAAATTGGAAGTACTATCGGATGTATCATTTGAGATCTCACGAGGAGAATGGGTTGCAATAATGGGACCTTCTGGGTGCGGTAAAACAACTTTATTAAATTTAATTGGTTTATTAGAACAACAAAATAATGGAAAAATAGTATTTGAAGGAATAGATGTTCAGGGTTTGAATTCAAAGGAAAAAGCTTCCATTCGTTCAATCAAAATCAGTTTTGTATTTCAGAATCACTTTCTTGTTTCTACTTTGACTGTAAAGGAAAACGTTGAATTGCCATTTATTTGGTTCAAAAATAAGCTAAATTCATCTGAAATAGAAGAAAGAACATTATCTGTAATTGAAATGGTTGGATTATTAAATAGAGTTAATTATTTTCCCGAAGAGCTCTCTGGAGGAGAAAAGCAACGGATTGCGATTGCTCGTGCTCTCGTAAATAACGCTCAACTTATCTTACTTGATGAACCCACTGGCAATTTAGATGCGCAGACAGGTAAAGCAATTCTAAACATCTTTAGAAAGATTGTTGATCAGGGTACTAGCGTAATTATGGTTACCCATGACTCAGAAGCAGCGCGATTAGCTGATCGGATTCTATTACTTAGAAAGGGGAGGATAATCGCTATTGAAAAGAAAAACATGGATGTGAATTCTTGAGACTTAGAATCTGGAAATTCTTCTTTCCTATTCTTTTTCTTATGCTATTTTCCATTACATCATCACGATATTCGTTCAGAATAATGTGTAAAACAAATAAAAATGAGAGCTTCATTTATCGTGAAGATCGCTCGCTTTCTGTTTTTTCAAAACCGATTTGCTTTGCTAATGATAAAATTCATACAAATAATGCGTCTTACGAAAATATTTCTTGGGTAGATTCGACAATTATTCTTAGTGAATCTATTACATTCAATTCATCATCAAACCTACTCATAAGAAATTGCACAATTATCTTTTCCCCTCTTAACGCTAGTTCTCATGTCAAAGTTATTCTTGGAGAATCCTCACGCTTAAATATTTCAAACTCAATACTATTTGTAGATAATAATGTTGGTGGAGGGGGATCTATAGAGTTTTATGGAGATGAGCTCTTTATAAGCAATTCTTCTATTATTGGTCTTGGTCAAGACGACTACCATCCTGGATTTTTCATCAGAAGTAGTCAAATCTCAATCAGTGATTCCAATTTTCTTTCGGGTTTTAATGGCATCGTTTTTTATCATTCACAGGACATTGAGATTATTGACTGTTCTTTTCAGGATTTTACAGGTGTGGAGGGATATGGAGGAATAGGAATTTATGGATACAACTCTGTTCGAATCAATCTTTCAGGATGCACCTTCAATAACACCCAGGTTGGAATCAGTTTACATAACTGTAGGTATATTTCTGTAGATAAATCCATTTTTATACTGAGTGGCTTTGCTGGTCTGTATTTATATCCTAATTCATTCTATTATGAAGTAAATGATGTTTGGATTGAAAATAATACATTTATTGACTCAAATTTCGGAATTATAGTAATTGGAAGGGATATTACTATTCTGAAAAACTTTTTCATTAATTTGAGCTATACTGGAATGAATATTGCTGGAAGAAACATCAATATCTCCTTTAATACTTTTCAACGTTTACGAAGAGGTATCACAACTCTCGAATCACTAGGGAGTCTAGGTGAAATACTTATTTCATCAATTTCAAATGTAATAATTCAGGGAAACATCTTTGATAAAATTACTATAACAGGGGTTTTAATACAAAATTATGATTTTCCCACTATTTTTTATATCACAGAAAATAATTTCACATCCAATGGAGTTGGGTTAGCCTTCAGGGGTAATCTAGGAGGATTCAATTCATCAGAGAGATCGTGGGTAACTGGTAACTTATTTAATAACATTACTGAATTTGCCATTCAAGGATATTCATTTGATTTCCTTGCTCATTTTCAATTTACTTCCTTTGTAGGAAATGCTTTCATCAATTCCTCATATCCATATACTTCATTTCAAGTAAAGTATTATTATATGGATGATATTAGATGGGATAATGGTTTTATTGGGAATTACTGGGAGTTACACCTAGATGACTCCGAATGTAGAGATGAAGATAACAACCAAATTGGAGACCTTTTCTATGTCATATCTGGTGATCATGGGCAATTCGATAAAGCTCCCCTGTTATCGTTAAGTTTTTTTAGAAGCTATTTCAAACTCTGCAGCACTCATCCTTCAGATCTTGTCAGATCAAGATCTGAAGTGAAAGGAGAGAATGGTACACTTTCTTGGTCAGTTCAAGCTGAAGATAGGTCCAATATTGTTGTTTTATTGGATGGTACGTATATTAAAGCTATACAAAATGGTTCTGAAATTACTGTATCACTGAGATCATTGGCAGTAGGATTATATAACTTTTCACTAGTTATACAAAATGGAAATCAACTCTATAAGGATTTAGTTTGGGTTCAAATCTTGAAAAACGAATCTAATTTAGTAACTGATGTTTTTATTCCGTTTGGAACGCTTTTGTTTTTAATTGCTATAGGTTTGGTAATAATTATCCATATAAAGAAACGAAAATCAAGTAAAATATTTAGGTGAAAAAAATGGTAAAAATTTACCGAATACTCTTCTTACTTATTCTAAACATATCTGTTTGCATTCTAGCAACTCCTGTGATAGGAGTGAAAGAACCTGATCCTTTTTTCACAGTCAATATTATGCTCCCAACAAATAATCCAGAAAGACTGCAGTATTCAGAGGCTATCGCGTCTGAATTAGCGAAGATAGGAATTGGGGTTAATGTAGAAATGACCACGTGGGCTGAAATCATTCCACAAATCTTTTCTGGAGAAGTCCCTCCATATAGTGAAGGAGGATACGATGTTTGCTTTTTTGGTATGGATTTAGTATCTCCAACTAGTCATCCAGGAGAATTTTTGGAACAGTGTTACAAGGAGTTTCCACCAGAAGGCGCTAATGTTATGTATTGGTCCTCAGAGAGAGAAAATCAAATGAATTACGGAGCAGAGGAATCAGAGAGTCTTATTGAGTCAATCATGACAAACAAAAATTATACAAAGACCAAGTATGAGCTTATTGAGTGGCAGAAACTCTGGTATGATGTGATGCCTAATGTAATGCTTTACAATCAATATGAAATATATGCTATTTCAACAGGGCTTTATGGATTTGATCCACTAAAAGATCCTTTACTCTCCTTAGAAACTCAATGGATGGATTCATCCTATCAAGGACCAGCTAATGATACGGTTGTATTTGCTGGAAATTTACCAAGTTCCAATTTCAATGCAATGATTGTTCCTTATGATTACCAAGGTACTGACATATATTGTGCGTTTCCTCCCCTTGACTCTTTAGTTGGGAATACTCCATCATCAGACTTGTTTCTTCCATCGAATATCAATCGTGAAGATTGGATGGTAGAAAACTTTGACACAGCAGAATGTCTGAAACTTTATCCTCGAATAGCCACGAAAATGGGTAATTATTCAGAAGATGGGTTACAGTATAATATCAGCGTTCGTAATGACGTTCTTTGGCATGATGGACATCAATTAGACGCGTGGGATGTTGCGTTCTCTTTTCAAGCACATTCTTATTTCGGAAATATTCCACATGATGAGGAAATTTTTAGAATTGATGGTGCTCCTCTTATTGTTGAAGATAAAGATAAGGATGGTTTCTATGAGCATATTAGTTATCAATTTAATCGGAATTATGCTCCTTTTGAAACAAATATACTTGGTTTACCTTTATTTCCTGAACATATTTTAGGGGATCCAGAAAAGCATGGTTATATAAACGGAACTCTTGATTTTAATACTTGGATCGCTCCACCATATAGTTGGGGAGACCATTCATTTAATACTGGTAATCCTGCCCATCCTGGAGGTCTGAATGGGCCTATTGGTTGTGGACCAGTTGTTTTCAAGAATGTTAATCGTGTAACTAATGAAATTAACTTCCAAAAATTTGAGAATATCTGCTGGGATAATGTTTCCAGTACTTGGGTAACGACCCCAAACAATAGTCATTTTCTGGTTAAAAATGGAAAATTAACTTCTATGCCCACGAAAGCGAAGTTTATTGTGATAAATAATTTAGATGAAGCATTAGAGGAGATGAAGACTGGGGCTGTTAATATCCTTGATCCTTGGTTTCTAGATGTTTTTCACTCAGATACAGAAGTTCTTGCAGAGACATTGGATGAACTTCAATCCGAACCATCAATTCAACCGATTCTCTCCGAGGGAACGATTTGGCAAGCTATGTACTTTAACCCGAAATTTGAGGAAGGAGGTATTCGTCATTTGAACCAGAAAGGCGTCCGACATGCCATATCTCATATAATTCCCCGTAATGAAATAATTGAGAACTTACTACATAGTTTAGGGGTGCCTGCATATACTCCCCTTCTTCGTACCTCTTGGGCATCAATACCAGAAAAGGCAATGGTATCTTACAAGAAAACAGTAAGAGCCTCCGATGGTACACAACCAGAAGTAAATACTACGACTGCTTATGACGAATACTCGATTGAACTTGCTTTAAGGTGGCTTAAAACTGAAGGTTATAATACTAAAAAATGGGAAGTATTTCACGGATTAGCAAAAGCTGATTCTATAGATTTTACCAATCTATTAATTGTTATATTAGCTATTGGAGTCATTGCGATTCGAGTGAAGAGAAAGAAGATTTAATACCTATTATTTATCACTACAAGAGTTGTTGGAAAACCATTTTTGGAGTCTCAACAGATATCATCGTCTACTCTGGCTATATTAAACTTAAATTTCAATATAATATAACATTTCAATCTATCAGGGGGAATAATATAGGCGAAATTAGCTAGATATGTCTAATAAGCGTTATCAATTATAGAACTTTAAGGTAATCTAATTTTATGAATGACCTAAAATTAGATGAGGCTTATATGGTTCTTCCAGCCGCTTTATGTCATCCTCAGATAATTTAATGCTCAGAGCTTCAACTGCTTGTTCCACATGTTCGATTTTTGTTGCGCCAATGATCGGTGATGTAACATAATCTTTTGAAAATAACCAGGCAAGGGCAATTTGTGCCGGTGTGACTTCTTTCTCTTGGGCGATTTCTACAACTTGCTCAACTACATCAAAATCTTCTGGTTTGAAAAACCGAGGTTTCATATATTTGTCCGTACGAGCTCTAATATAATCATCTGGATTACCATTTCTAGTATATTTTCCTGATAAGAATCCTCGCGCTAATGGTGACCACGGAATAACCCCAATCCCCTGATCCTTACAGAGAGGTAACATCTCCCTTTCCTCTTCCCGATAACATAAATTATAGTGATTTTGCATGGTTCTGAATGGTTCCAATCCATAACGTTCTGCCTTCCACAAGCTTTTTGCAAACTGCCACGCAAACATTGAACTAGCACCTATATGTAAAACAGTACCATTATTGATAAGTAGATTTAATGACCGTAATATTTCTTCAATGGGAGTAAAAGGATCGAGACGATGAATTTGGTAGAGGTCTACATACTTCCTTTGTAAGCGTTTCAACGAATCCTTGATTGCGTGAGTAATGTGAAATCGTGAAAGACCGCTTTTATTAGGTTTAGGATCAGAAACATAGCCTTCTACTGGAAAAAACACCTTTGTGGCTATTACAACGTCATCACGATATCCCTTGAGTATCTCACCTGTAATCTCCTCTGATCTTCCTCTCGAATAGACATTAGCAGTGTCAAAAAAGTTAATTCCAAGATCAAGGGCTTTATTAATGATTGGACGAGCTCCATCGATGTCTAGACACCATTTTAATAGGGTGGGATCGCCATAAGACATCATCCCTAAGCAAATTCGAGAAACATCCAATCCTGTTGTACCTAATTTAACATACTCCATTAACTTTCACCAAGATTTTTCCAACTATGTCTTTTTTACTTTTAAGAATAAATTGATATATCTTTTTTTTTTCCTCATCCGAAGAAGAATTAGAGTGCAGCTTTTACCCTTGGTGTATATTTCCGCTTCAATTAAAAAAAAGAAAGTAAGGAAAGAAGTGGTTTCTTCTCATCCAATTCTTCTTTTACCTCGTGTGATGGAGAGGATTACTATGACCATAGTCAGAATCGCAGCAACAGTCCATCCTGATGTTACATTTGGTGTGCTTGAAGTCGTTGAGTAGGTTTCTTCTTCCGTTGTTACAGTAGTTGTCGTAGAACTAGTTGTTTCAATGGGAAGGATCTGCTGTGGTTCTTCATGATCATAATAATATAATCCGACCATATCATCCACTATTCGTGCCCGACCATCAAATATTGTAATAAAGAAGTATACTTGGTAACCCTCAGTGTCTGATAAATCCCAATTTTTAACCCATCCATACCATTTACCCTCAGTGACATCTGTTTCGAAAGAATCCCAGAAAATCGTTTTTAGATCGAATTTCAATGTGGTATAATCTAAATATAAGACATGTATACGAATATCAAAATCCACAGAGCCAGAATGACTGAATAAGAATTCGTAGCCAATATCGATAGAATCTGGTCTGTCTTCATAATAATCCTCGTGGATACGTTCCCATTCGAACTCCACACCTTGATAGGCGGTGACATCGGTCCATTCGATCCATTCCTCCACTTGCATATTTGTAGTATAAGCACTTAAATCCGCCAATTGCACAGAAACATTGTAATCTCCTGTGTACAATGCTGACCATGTGATATTTAATGTATACCAAGAACCTTCCTTTACTTCCTCAGAAAAGAACTCATAAAAATAGGTGTAAATCTCTTGCCAATTTTGGGTCTCCTCATTCCAATAATGGACTCTCATCAAAGCGATTAGAAATACAG
The DNA here is from genome assembly GCA_029856365.1 of Candidatus Hodarchaeota archaeon. GTDB lineage: Archaea > Asgardarchaeota > Heimdallarchaeia > Hodarchaeales > Hodarchaeaceae > Hodarchaeum. The sequence continues at coordinate 176 of JAHQWW010000044.1, read as the reverse complement.
GGCCAGAATTGCTGAAAGTCATATCGAAATTAACTTCAATTGTATCAATCAACCCATCGGTATCTTCATCGTACTCATTGTACCACATATTCCAATTTTTAATGAGCTTATATTGGCAGGCATCCTGCCACTCGATCGTTTCGTCAATTAAAAGTCTTTCAGTACTATAGTCTCTA
>JAHQWW010000182.1 GCA_029856365.1 Candidatus Hodarchaeota archaeon | reverse complement strand
ATTCATATCTATTCTGATTTCTGATTCAGATTCAATAGGTGAGTGCAATTCAACAGTTACAGATATCTGCCATATTTTTTCCTTCTCTTTCAATTTCGTAATTCTAGTGTATACATAGTCTATACGTCCTTTACTGTGAGCTCCAATGTAAACTTTACCATAAATTCCAGTAACCATCATACAAGGACCCCAGTCCCATCCAGAATGACATTGAACCTTTCGTACAAGATTTCTGTACTTTGAGTGAACAGGACTAAGTGTATGAGGAATTTCGTAAGGGAGATTTTTAGAACGTTCTTCAGCGATTTTTTCTGCAGAGGTAAAAAATATCTTTATTTCATTTTCACACTCTACGAGAAATTTTGTTATATTGCATCTAATTCTAATAAACATATTATCAGAACGTTCTACGGTAATATTATTGATTTTTATCTCAGCAATTGTGTCTAGACTGTCAATATGTAAGAAAATTTCCTTTTCAGATAAAATATCTTTGTCAACGTTGAATGATCGTGAGAAAATCCAATCTTCTTTACCTACCCATTGCACATCAAGTTCATTCAGTCTTTCATATGGATGGGGAATCATCTCTGCTTCTAATAAAGCCTTATAGTTGTCACCAGGAATCCTGATTGGAACAGTTTTATCAGTACTTTTTTGGGTACAATTCCAATTACCAGATAAATCTATTTGCTTCATTTTAATATGAAACCATGTATATTATTCGTATTGAAAGGCCAATTAAAACAGCCTGTTATATGGATTCATTTTAATTAAGATTGAAAAGTAAGTTATCAATTTAATGTATGATGTTTTGTGTGAGACTTGATAGCCATTTTTGTTTTAGTTTACATAGATTGCGAAGTAAAGTTTTCTAGATTTATTTGAAGGGAAGCTCAACATAGCAAGAATTAAAACGCATGCTTAAAGTTTTAGATCGCATATCAATGAAGGAGATTCAGTTCCTACTCACCCAGAATACAGATTTATGGAGACAAATACCATGAAGAATAAATTAGAATTACTTTTTCCAGTACCAAAACAATTAATGCTAAAAGAGGAATTTCTATCTCTACCTAAAGATATTTGGATCGTAATTAATAATCAATCAAAAAGAATCTATTCTCACGCTCAAAATCTGCAAAAAAAATTAGCCAAAAATGGCATAAAATCAAAAATAACTGCATCAAGGACAAATCCTCCAAAAACGGAAGTGATTCTCATTAATCTCATCGTTAATGAATCAGTACTTGAGCACCCAGAAAGCTATGAATTAATAATAAATAAGAAAGAAATTAACATAACTGGATATGATAAACACGGCCTTTTTTACGGGATTGTTACTTTTTCCCAAATTCTAGAACTCTCTAATCAGCAAAACCTCCCTTGTTTGGAAATTAGAGACTGGCCTGATTTTCCATCTCGTGGGGTAATGGTGGATGTAAGTAGGGATAAGGTTCCAACAATGGGAACACTATTTGATCTAATAGACTTATTAACGAGTTTTAAGATCAATCAAGTTCAGCTATATATGGAACATACTTTTGCTTATTCGGGACATGAAATTGTTTGGAAAGATGCTAGCCCTTTTACAGGTGAGGAAATTTTAATTTTGGATGAGTTTTGTAGAGAACGTTATATCGAATTAATTCCTAACCAGAATAGCTTTGGTCACCTTCATCGTTGGTTGATCCATGATCCCTACCGTGATCTTGCAGAATGTCCTGAAGGTGTTGAACATCCCTTCAGTTCCAAAAATGAACCTTTTTCCCTAAATCCAATTGATCCACAAGTAATTGACTTTCTTGCTGATCTTTATGATCAACTCTTGCCCCATTTTACCAGTGATTACTTTAATGTGGGTCTTGATGAGACTTTTGATTTGGGAGAAGGTCGATCTGCGGAACTTTGCAAAGAAAAAGGAAAAGGTGTTGTATATTTAGAGTTTTTTTTAAAAATATATGATTTACTTAAAAAACGAGGGAAAAAAATGCAATTTTGGGCAGATATCATCTTCCAGCATCCTGAGTTAATTCAACAATTACCTAAAGATGTAATACCTTTAATATGGGGTTACGAAGCAGATCATCCTTTTAACATGCAAACACAAGTAATGAACAATCTTGGATTGCCCTATTATGTTTGTCCGGGAACTAGCAGTTGGAATAGCATTACTGGACGGCTAGATAATGCATTCGCTAATTTATGTAATGCAGGGATCAACGGAAAGAAGAATAATGCAGTAGGTTACCTTATCACTGATTGGGGTGATCATGGACATCTCCAACCATTACCTTTCAGTTATTTTGGCTTTTTAATTGGCGCAGGAATCGCGTGGAATGTGAGAAGTACTGAAATATTAAAAGAAAAGGATATTATCCCTGAATTACTTAATGTACATGTATTTCAGGACAAAAGAGGGATCATAGGAAAAATCGCATGTGATTTGGGAAATGCATACACTAAAGTTGGATTCAATCCTCCCAATAATTCCTCCCTATTCTTAATTCTCATTTTTTCTAACAATGAATTTTCTGAGTTTGTTCTCGATAATATAACTATTGAGGAACTACAGAAAACACGCACATTTATTGATAGTACAATCAAGTCATTAGATATCGTAAATATGGAAAGAGAGGATGCAGAATTAGTAAAAAAAGAATTTCAATGGGCAACAGATATTTTAAAATTTTCCTGTGACCTTGGTATTTCTCGATTGGAAATCGGGATTAAGGAACCTTTAAGCAAAATAAAAAAGGAAACGAGAGATAGATTATGTAGAAGTTTGGAAAGATTAATTAGACTACAAAACAAGATTTGGTTGGAGAGAAATCGGGTAGGAGGATTATCAGACTCAATTGATCGTTTAAAAAAGCTTTTGCAAAATATGGAAGAAAATAATGATTGATAAAAAATGATCTCATTACTGAAAGAAAAAGGTAAATTGGGGCAAAGAATCGACTTCAGCTTCTTGTAATAACACATTACACACTGGACATTTCTTTTGGAGTTTAACACTTTCTTGTAAATGGCGTCGATGAAAAAAGCTAGAACACTGAGGACATTGAACTACCTCCTCTTCAATTTTTAGTTGAACAACGGATTTTCGACATATGATACATGTGAGTCGCTGACTACAGAATCCACAATTTTTTTGTTTTTCAAGTATGGGATTCCCACATTGAGGACATTGACTTTGGAATAAAGAACTTGGCTCTTTTAAACGAGTATAAACTTCTTTAAGGCCTGAAACCCAAATTTGCTTGAGTGCTTGAGGTGATTGAATATCAAACCTTGAAGAGAATTTTATAAGGGCTTTTTGGTACTCCTTTTGATATTTTTCTTTTTCCTGTAACTCCATAAGTATAGAGAGATTGTGCCAAGAACAGAATTCTCCTAGAAGCGGTAGGATAGCTCGTTGTATATCATCTTTTTCTCTTACTTTCTCATAGAGTGAGAGGAAATATTCTTCAGGCTTTTCAGGAGGATTAGATTCAAGGTGATTTGTTATAGTTTTAAGCATGTTTTCTTCCAATGGGTCAATGGGTGAATCAAGAAGGATTCTTTCAATTGCTTGATGTGATGTATGAGTAAAAAAAGCTGGTAGGAATTGAGCTTGACCACGGGGTTTTCCTCGGAAAGTAGTAAAAATCAATAAATCCTTATTTACTGATTTTCCCGCAATGACAGAAATGTAATCACGAAATACATTTTTCCCTTCCATTGAGAATTCCATTGTTTCATAATTTGATAATAACTTCTGCACTAGTGAAAGATCATCTCCTTCTTTTGACAATAGTGCGAAATAATTAAGGATTACAGAATTTAACACATTTGATCTAAGGTTATTCATCAATAGCAGTAAGGTTCCTTCAAGTTCGTTGGGTGATAATGATGATAGCAAAGATTTTACTGTAGGTACTAGTGAAATTAATCTATGACCATCAGTAATTGCTAAAGATTCATTAGGATAAAGAGAAAAGAGTCTGTCTGTTAAGTGAGGGATAAAGCTGCTAAACTCTGGATTGGTGATCAGTTTCGAACAACGAACTAAAGAAATAATCAACAAGTCCTCAGGATTAAGACAAACAGTTTCTAGGATTGTGAGAATTACTTGTTCTTCGATATTTGATGTATCATGTATTGAAAAGAGAGAGTATAAAATTTGAGGCCCTGATGAACTAAATTGCGGGAGGATGTACTTAATAATAAACGTTAAATGATCTTCAGGCAATCGGGGTAAGACTTCACCAATTATCGGAATATTTTTTTTAAAGGCGTGATTTAAGATTGGTTCTAATCCTGGAATATCTTGTTTATCTATTGTTTTCAGAGTTGTCCAGAATTTTATGGATTCTAAATCAATTAATTTATCTAATAGAGGAATGAGATAATCCTTTTTCTTCCGTTCTTTCATAATATACTCGTGTAATACAACTTGTAACGCTTCTTCTGAACATAACAGAAAAGTCTCTTCCCAAAAGTTGAGCAATTCAATATTTTTTTCAATTGTGGCTAAAAGTAGCTTCAAGAATTTTTCATCCATCATTGAAGCAAAAGCTAGTTGAGGG
>JAHQWW010000181.1 GCA_029856365.1 Candidatus Hodarchaeota archaeon | reverse complement strand
TAATTCACAAGGGTGTATCTGCGGCTCAATGGAGTTTTTACTAGTGTACAAGCGGACAAAACAAGTTTGTTTTGTATTATTAACAATCATAAGCTTGAATATAGTCTGTATTATCTTTAATCAACCAATCGCACGCGTCAGAGCTTCGACACCGGGTGTGAAGGAAATTAATTTTACTTACCCGAGATTATTTGTCATAAAAAAAGTTGATAAAACTGAAATAGTCGAAGGGGAGAGTTTTGTAGTTACTGTGATTATTTATAATTTTGGAAACAAAACAGCTTACAATGTTACCTTTATTGATCAATTAAATAGACCTTGGGTATTTGAGGTATCAGGACTAACTCAACTCTCATATGGTCAAATTGGTGTTAACGAAACCCGTCAGTTTAGTTACTTGGTGACCGCAAAATCTCTCGGCACATATTACTTATTATCGGCTCAGATTGAGTATTATGACTCTGAACTCAATCCTACTAAATTCAAAACTATCAGTAATCATGTTGAGATAACAGTCATTGAAACTCCAGAGGATTTTTCCTTAGTTAATTTTAATGCTGCTATTACATTGCTTATCTCCATTGTAATTCTTGATATAGTCTTAGTTGTTCGCCTGATTGCCCCAATTCTAAATCGAAGGGGGAAAATAAGCTAAATTGTTGTGAGATTCTATTTTCCCTGCGGAAGCTAGACAAATGGAAATCCCAATTCCAGCTCAAATAATTAACAAGCATGTAATCATATGGGACTCAAAACAAGGTAGTTATATTTATCAACTAGGTTATTTTGGTAAACCAGTAGGGATTAGGAAACCCAAATCACCTAGATTTGATCGTCCTTTGGAATTAACCCTTTTAGAGGCTGCATTTCTGCAGGAGAAGAAAAAAATCACGATATATGTTGATGATTCAAAATCTCTCTCTCACATTGAATTCTTGGACATCTGTAAAGAACGATTCCCTAAGTTTGAAGATTTTTATGCTGTTTTTTTGGATCTTCGCAATAAACGTTACATTGTTCGGCCAGGTTTGAAATTTGGAACTGATTTTGCTGTTTATCGTCGTGGTCCAGGAATTGATCATGCCCCATTTCTAGTTTCAATCTTTCCAAAGGCATCAACAATCAAACCTATTGATCTAGTCCGTGCTGGAAGGCTTGCCACGTCAGTCAGAAAAAGATATGTCATTGCGACTGTATTATCAGACCAACAGATTCGTTACTATGTTTTTCAGTGGAATCGCCCCTAATCCTTTATTTTAAAAAACTATGTATTATAAATTTATGAATCAACAGCTGATGAAAAGATGCCTGCTTTAGGTTCAAAAAACTCTCCAGATTCCAATAGCTCGGTAATCGCCTCATCAATTTGAACCTCATCAATATCGGAGAATATCTTTATTAATTGGCTATATGTCACACCTCTCCCCGTATCGAGTTTTCTAACAGCCTCTTTCAGTTTTATTTTTAGATCTTCTATAGAAGCAATGCCAAGCTCAACACCACCTACTATGGCAGACTTAACTTCAATCGAGGTCTCACGTTGGAGTTGTTGGGCGATTTTTAACCGATGTACTAAGAACCAGTTATCATCTGAAATAGTTTGGATAAGATCAGGTGAGAGAAATACATCAATCTCTTCATCTCTCTCAGATATTTGCACTTGGCCCAAGACCTCGATTTTATCCCATTTTTGAAATTGATCAAGTCTGCTGTCCCAAGTTTTTATTATAATCGTTCCACTCCCGTCTTCTAGTTTCAACCCAACATAATTATTTTCCCCAGTATATATCTCTGTGACAATTCCCATGATCCATATTCGGAAAATGTAATTTCTACTTGGTGTAACTAATCTCCAACGATCTTCATCATCTTTAATGAGCTGTGAACGATTTACATTTTCTATTCGCATTCTTTTATAGGGATTTCGTCGCTGAATTAAGGATCCCTCCCTTCAAAATTTCGTTTTGATAATTTAGGTGCCATTGTATTCAGTCCCTCAACGACATCATTTAAGAAGTTCAAATCTATTTAATTAGAAAATATTATTCATTTAATTATTTTATCCAATTTTTATTTATTAGTTCATATTCCACTAGTTCCCCTTTTTTAAACAAAATACTTAACTCATATTGCGCCCGTTCAACCGCATCAGAAGCATGGACAATATTTTTAGTTAAATCAAGACCATAATCTCCTCGAATTGTCCCAGGTTCGGCTTCAGGGGAGTTTGTTATACCAGCCAGTTTTCGTATGACTTTGACAGCATTTTTACCTTGAATTCCAATTGCAACAATAGGACCAGAAAGAATAAATGATTGTAATAAAGGATAAAAGGTTTTACCAACATGAATGTCGTATAGTTGATCTACTTGTGATTCTGTCAATTGTAGCATTTGCAGACCGATTATTTTGAGACCTTTCTCCTCGATCCGAGATATAATTCGGCCAATCAACGATCTTTGGACAGCATCGGGTTTAATCATCAGGAGTGTCTTTTCAGTCATTTTATACACCTAAAATTTCTGATTTGGAATAGCTTTATTCCTTCTAGTTGCTAAATCAAAATTAATTTGTCCCTCATAAGAAAGTTGTTAAGACTCTTCTCTTTGAAATTATGTCATCGTCGTTAATGGTTATCCTACTCCGATCAACAATTACAATATAGACATGTTGAAATTACTTCCAAAAAAGGCAACCTGAGAATTTTGAACCCAAAAAGAGGAAAAAATTATTTAAAATTTTTAAAAGTGGCTTTCATGTTAGGTTGTTTAGGCAGAACCGCTCGTTTTTCAGGTTTGTTGCAAACTATAAACAACTTTATGTATAAAAATCAAAAGAATAGCTTATGAGGATCCTTTAATTCATTTAACAATAGAATATATCTTATCTATCATTGAATTTAAGGTTCTGATAAATTTGTAGAAAGGAAAAGTGGAACCATGTTCACTACATTTATACATTTAGATCCTTTTGAACAATTAGTTCTCATTGGTGTCATCATTGTAGCCATTTTGAGTTTCATATACTCTTGGTGGTTAAAGCAAGATGTTATGAAGCAGGATACTGGAACCGATGACATGAAACAAGTTTGGAGTGCCATTAAGGAAGGTGCTGACGCTTATCTTAGGAAACAATTAAAGACAATTCTACCAATTGTAATCCTAATGACAGGAGCCCTTTTTCTGAGTGTTTACTTAATCCATACATCGGAAGCAGCGCAATATGAACTAGAAGCATTCGACAAACAAACAAGAACATTGATATTAGCGATTGGGAGGACAATTGCTTTCATTATGGGCGCAAGTTTTTCTCTAATGGTAGGCCAATTTGGGATGCGAATTGCAGTTCAAGGTAATTTGAGGGTTGCCGCCGCTGCTCAAGGAGCTACGGACGAGAATGGACAAATCATGAATGTTGACAGACGATATAACAAAGCCCTTTCGATAGCATACCATGCTGGTACTGTCACAGGGATGTTGACTGATGGATTTGGTCTCTTAGGAGGTACGCTGATCTTTATAGTTCTTGGAACTGCTGCCCCAGATGCGCTTCTTGGATTTGGATTTGGTGGTACAATTCTTGCCCTTTTCATGAGAGTAGGTGGTGGTATTTATACAAAAGCTGCCGATGTCGGAGCAGATCTCGTAGGTAAAATCGAGAAGGAAATTCCTGAAGATGATCCACGCAACGCGGCTGTTATCGCAGATCTTGTAGGAGATAATGTTGGAGATTGTGCAGGAATGGCTGCAGACATCTTTGAGTCTTATGAAGTTACCATCGTTTCATCACTCATTCTAGGTTTATTTCTATATGGATTGGCACTAGATTCGGGTTCTTCCCTCACACAAGCTATTGTCTGGATTATGTATCCCCTTATTGTAAGAGGAATTGGTGTGATCAGTTCAATGGTTGGTACTTTTGCCGTGGCCCTCTGGAAGACACCTGATGCAGAGAAGGCTATGTTTCAATCATACGAACTCTCTAGTGCAATTACCATTGTAACATCATTCATTTTTGCTATTTTCTATATAGGTGATTGGAGACTTTCCTTTCTTACTGCTACTGGTGTTATGCTAGCCGTATCATTTAATCCTATTACAGCTAGATTTACCTCAAAAGAACGAGGCCCTGTTCAAGAAGTTGTTGATTCAATGCATGGGGGACCTGCAACAACTATTCTCTCAGGTCTCGCTCTTGGTTACGAATCCAGTGTTTGGGCTGTTGTTGCAATCTGTATTTCATTTGTAATAGCTGTTGGTACATTTCTTATTCTTCCAGGTAATCAGATCTTTGGTGGATTTTTAGGAATTTCAGAATTATTTGTTGATTCCTCACAGATTCTACAATACATGCTTTATGGTATATCACTAATTGGAATTGGTATGCTTTCTCACACAGGTAATAATGTAGCAATGGATTCATTTGGACCTATTAGTGATAATGCACAAGGTATTGCTGAACTTACATCAATGGATAGAGAATCAGCAGGCGTTTTAAAGGAACTAGATGCCGTTGGTAACACCACAAAAGCAATTACAAAGGGTATAGCTATTGCATCTGCTGTCATTGCCGCGGTTAGCTTGTTTGCATCATTTGTTACCGATGTACAAGTTGTTGTAGATAATTTGATAGATGCTGGGTATACAGATTTAGTAAATCCGCTTTTAAACGGC
>JAHQWW010000043.1 GCA_029856365.1 Candidatus Hodarchaeota archaeon | reverse complement strand
GATATTCTGTTGATCGCTACAGGATCGGGACTGGCCCCCATAAAATCGATCCTTCATCAGATCGATAGGAAACAGATCCGGAGAAAGACCACGCTTTTTTTCGGGGACCGAGGGCGGGAGGACCTCTACTACTTAGAAACACTAAAAGACCTCGAGAACGCACTCTTTGTAACAAAAAGTCGGCAGAAAGGATCTAGAGAGAAGGTATACCATCTTGGTGCTGGATCATTCCTCAAAACATTTGCGGATCGGATGAAAATAGCTTCTGAAATGCTTCGACAACAAATGAGAAAATTAGAAGAGCATGAAAAAGCGTGGGTGGAGTTACCCAAAAAAATTCAAGATACTCCTGAAGCTAGACGAATTTTAGAGGTTGGAGAAACATTCTATAACTATTATGACTTCTATCTTGGTTCGATGGATGAAGTGATTGCAAGTATTGAAAATAAAATCAAGCAACTTGATGGTCAATTACGAAATAAAAGGGAATTATAACTTCAAGCTAGTTGTTCAAAGGCATTATAAACGTTTAAATGAAGTAAAACGTGTTTTCTAATATCAGGTACACCTGAAAAGCCTTTTGAACTAAATTCCTTTAGACAATTTTTCTATGACAATTTTAAATTGAAGATTAGAATTCTTTTTAACAAAGAAATAAATTAGAGGTCAAAAATTTCATAAAATACTGGAGAAATTCTCATATGGTTAGTGTGACCGATAAACTGTCAGATTTCCAGCTTCTCATTTTTGAAGTGGATTCAGAGGAAAACCTCGTTATTTCACGGCACAAGGTACTGATATTAACATTATATGTTCTGTCATTCATTTTGACATTCTTGCATTTTGTTGGCCTGTCCCCAGAGGCCATAGAAAGCGTTCATTTTGCTTTTCTAAGGGGAGAGGAGCCAACAATTACTCCATCCAGGTTTCTATCCTTGGCTGCGGTATTATACCTATATATTTCTGCAATGGCATTTTTTAGTCTATTTAGGAATGGAAGACTGCCTAATTTAATCCAAAAGCCGAAACTTCCATCTTTACGTACAAGATACAAGATTCTTTTGATTCTGTCTATCCTATTCTTTACAGGTCTGACAATTGCCATTGTATATATTTCGATAATATCTACATTTTTTGTGATAGTAGCTTTAGGACCGTTGATGTACTATATTTGGATGTTCTTAGAGCCTTTCTTTTTATTAAATGGGATATTAGTTTTTATTGATATTATTGATGCAGATTATCCTCTAGAAGGTTATTCCAGATATAGTCTGTTAGCTCTCGTTGTTTTATCAGCAATTGGGCTTTTTGGTCCACTAATAGCTGCTATCCTTTTAGGTTATAATAGAGCATCAGGTGAGTTCATTGAGTTTTCTATTTCTAATTTTCTCAATTTCTCATTGTTCAAACCAGCAATTATATCCTATAGAAGTACTTTGTCTGGGATAATTGTCATTTCTTTTATGTTTATGCTTATATGGTTCATTAAGGATCGTATAAAAGGTACCGAATCGACCAGAGAACGTAAGAAAGGAATTTTACCTTTTTATATGGGCTTTAGTATATTTATTATATCCGCATCAATTATTCCAACAATTGCTAGCACAAGTGGTTCTTTGGGGGAACTAACAAGTATTCTTGATCTATTAGGTTTGTTTTTGGCTATAATATTAGGAATTTGGAGAGTTCTTGGGATTGAACAACGGATGGATCCCTTAGTAGGTATTGAACGTCTTAATCCCATTGAACAAATTAACTGTTTTCACCCTTATTCCAAAGCACTAGTCCTGTTTGTCATGAGCATTTGGGGTTTCTATTATTCTTTAGAAAATGCAGCTATCGCTGTTATTACTGGTTATCCAGATCAACTGAAGATACAACAGTTAGAGCTACTAGCAGGGTTAATAGGATTAGTTTACATTATTATTCTTTGGAGATTCAAAGGAAAACCTCGGTCAGAAACCCCTGGTATTCTCAAACAAGTTCCTAAACTCATGAAAACAAAGGTACAGGAATTAAAGGAATCCTTCTGAGTCCACCAATCAGATATCTGATAAAAATATCAATCTGCAAAAAATATGAGGTAAACCCTCTATCCTGATGTATCATCTAGTTAAACAATGAATTATCCAAAGAGATAATTTAGCTAAGGGGTTTCAAAATCTAGAAGTATTAAAGTTATTGCTCTTTCATTAATTATTATTTTACTCTTGAAGTTTCAAGCTGCTTCTTCAGAGTGAGTTAGGCGTTAAAATTGGAGATATATATGAATTCAGGATCACGGATCTCGAAATTATGATAGAGATCAAGGTGACAGACTTTATGGATGAAACTAATGAACTTAGCCTTCTTAAGATGTTTGGTCTCATCAACGAGACAACACAGGGAGATGTATTCAAAATCGATTTATGTTTGGAGGTTCGAGAAATTATATTACTATTTCTTTAATAATTTCTATCTAAACTCTAATGATGAACTTAGAAAGAAACAGTCGTTTATAACATGAATTTGTAAATGAACATCATTCATAGATTATAAAGTAAGAGGGAGGGGTTACTTTTTTTTGTGAAATTATTTTTTCCGAAAATAGGTTATTATAAGAAATATTTCCAACATTATTATTGATCACTAAAATAATTTGGGGTATTCCCTTATTATCACCCATATTTTAATAGGGGAATACGATTTTTTATCGTGTAGTGGTTATTAAATCTTTGTGATCTGAGATGCTTTTAGTAGAAACCATGGACGACGAACGTCTCCTATATAGCATAATAACTCCAGAAATTCCTAAGCGAATCAAAGATAAACTTTTAGATGCAATTGAAGAATTCGAGGAGCAACGTTCAATTTAATTTAGTTACTTATATCTTAATTTTCTTCTTTTCTTGATTTGTGTCATCCCTTCTGGAAGACCCTTTGAGTTGAGACATAATAGAAGCTTCCAAGAACGATTAATTGGGTCTCTCGTCTCACTTGATTATAATCAGGATTAATTAGAAAATAAATTTGTGATCAACGTCAATTACACCTTTTTGGATGGAATCAGACTATAGAAAATGTCGAGATTAAGTGCAATTTCCAATGTAGTTTTGAATGAGGTAACAATATTGCAATAACGGGAGTTAATACTAGATATATCTGTAATACGTTTACTACCTGATAATTAATGATACAACCTATTACACTGTTTTTGGAAAAAAAAATCTCGGTTTTTCAGAGAATATTGACCTGTATGGCACAATAATTTAATCTTTTATTTAGGAAAATTCAAAAATTATGAAGAATATTGTCTAAAAGAATGGCAAGAAATCCCTACTAAAATGTTGGAATCACCAGTATGATAATATTTATGAAATTGAATCGAAATCTTCAGCTAAAATTCTTTCATATCCTTATATTTACTTTTTTTATACTCTCTTTTTATCAATCTGGATCTATATTAGTTATTAATGGCACAAAAAAAGATTCCATGAGTAATCTAAAAAACATGATTACATCATCCCAATCCTTACCTCTGTTAAATAAAAATATCCCTGATACTATTTCTAAGAAAATCTTTGTAACAGAACAATTTGAGGAAGATACCTATGTCATTCATTCAGGAAAATATTTAGATGGTTACAATATCTTTCAATTTCGGGATTTTAATAACCCACTCTATACTTTTCGAATAACTGATATGGATGGGAATATCATTGATGAATTTCCAAGTCAAAATAATTATGGCTATGCTCAGCCAATTAATTCCACTACATTCCTGCTAGTTAGCTCAGCACCCTCATACTTTTGGAATAGAGAGACTGGTAAAAATTTTTCACTTCCATTTGGTAGCCACCATGATATCTCCTATAATCCTCAAACCAAGACTTTTATGAGACTAAGTATGGATTATATTGTTGATGGCGCAAATACCTACAAATATGATGTAATTTCCGAAGTGAACATACTGGGGGATACTTTATGGGAATTACATACTAAGACATTTATCCCATTTAGTTGGTGGTCGGGGGAAATGATGGGGGGAAATAGAGATATCACGCATTCTAATACTGTTTTTTGGGATATAGAAGAAGATATGATTTACCTTAACTGTAGAAATTTAAATACATTCTTTAAAATAGACCATACTACGGGAGAAGTCATCTGGGCATTAGGTGAGCATGGAAATTTTACTCTTTTTGATCAAAGAAGTAATCAGCGTCAAAATCTCTTTTATCATGCTCATGCTCTGGAAAAAGTGGATAATAATACCTTTATTCTTTTTGATAACGACTATCTTAACCAATCTGATACAAGTAATCATCGATCACGAATCTTAGAAATAACTATCAATGAAACCACAATGACCGCTAATACTTCATGGGCTTGGGCTGGAACAGGTGAATATTATTCGGCTTATTGGGGGGATGCGGATAGATTGCCCAATGGAAACCGTTTTGGAACCTTTGGAACGGAAACACATGATTCAACTGACATTGGCCCAAGACTAGTTGAAGTAAGTGAATCTGGTCAAATTGTATGGGAAATATACTATAAAGGAGGATCAATAGGGATATTTAAAGCTGATAGATTCCGATTAAGTCCAATTCTTAATTCCCCAGAGGATAAGATGATAAAAACAGGAGATCCCTTTACGCTATCCTGGTTGACGTGGTATAATTTCCGTACAAAACTAAAAATGAATGGCTCTTATATATTATATCATAATGGACAAGTAATTAGGGATGGAGATGTTGTTTTTAATCAATTCTGGCGCCCCACTAATCTAGCATTTGACTTAAGTTCTCTCGAATTTGGAGAACATAATTTTACATTAGTAGTTTCTGATGAAGGAGATCATGCAACAAAAGACACAATTGCAGTTACTGCAAGTCATATTCTTGTTGATCGTGATGGACCTTCTCAAATTGAACATGGACAGGAAGATGGGAAAATTCAATGGAATATAAATTCGATTCCACCCCTTACAGTGGAGATATACGATAATAATACATTATTGGATACACTTACATGGAATGGTTCTAAAATTGAATTAGATCTTAATTCTTTACCACTTGGTAGTCACAACATTAGTTTTCTGATATTTAATGGGGTAGAAAAACAGTATTGTGAAGAATTTTGGGTAACTGTCCATTCTTCATCACCTCCAGTTGTCATTTCTAAACCAGATGATTTATGGATTTGGTCGAATCAGACAAGTGTACCATTAAAATGGAAAGTCTATGATCTTACCCCTTGGAACTTTACGGTTTTTGTTAACGATTTCTTAATGGAATCAAGACCTTGGGACGGTTCTGATATTATTTTTATTTTCAACTCAATCTATATTGGTGAATTCCTGGTGACATTGATTGTTTTCGATATTCTTGGCAATGGTGTTGAGGATAATGTTCTTATTAATATTCGTGCTCCCTCGACATCAACTACAATACTCAATCCTTCGTCAACATCAATGTCAACATCAACCAAGGTTTATTACTCAATTATTGGTTTCTTTTTAGGATTAGGAGCAATACTGGCCAAGAAAAAAGGTGGAAAGCAATAATGATGATAATTATTTCAATTCTTTTAGAAAATTGTATTTAAAAATTCTTGATAAATGATTATTTCATACTAGCTCTTTTTCCAGCTAATTTCATCATCTTTTACTTGTTAATTTTGAAATTGGGTAGGTGATAAGAAAAACATCTTTTTACAGATTCTCTTTTACCTAAATAATTTTAATAAAAGAGTTTCTTTTGTTTTTTTATTGTGGGTGAATTTAACCTCAAAATATACAAAAAGCAAATAAATTCAATAAAAAATCTTTTAGAATTATATGAGACGCCTTATTATTTAATCTCAGTTTGTAATTGACCCAATTTATTTTCTCCAATTTTTGAACAATAATTCTCCAAGGGACTTATAATGAAAATTAAAAAGAAATTCATTTCACTTGTTTTACCTTTTTTAGCCATAAATCTAATTTCTCTAAGCTTTGTATCATCAGGATTAACTCCTGGTAAAGCACAAGGAATTAAAACACATGTTCTTTACATCAGTAATTCCCAAGGAAAAACTTTGGATGCAATCAGCCTTGATTCGGATAATATAGTAGTTACTATGCAGAAAATTTCTGAGATCTCTCTTAACAATCTGTCAAATTTTGATATTGTAGTTCTTAATGACGTAAATTTGACTCAGACACAACTAATCACGTTATCATCTTGGACAAAAATAAATGGTCACGGTCTAATCATTATTATGGGACCTACGCTCACAAAAGGAAACCAAATTCTATCTACATTTAATTTTACCTCTGTTACTCAATTTGAAAATAATATGGGAGATGTTGATGAAGAGGAAGATCCAGGTTTATTTAATAAATTGAAAGGTATATCTATTGCTAGCACAGAAGAATCTCTTAAATCACACCCTATTCTAGCAACTATTGTCTGGAATACTGCACCTGAAACATTTTACTGGACATTAGTGCCTGATCTTAAAGATGATGTGCAAATATATGTTGAAATGCAGTGGAATGATGCTGATTTAAACGCAGAAGAAGAACAAGATTATCCAATGATTGCAGGAGTTCGAGTCGGAGAAAATGAAGGAGAAAATATTTTTCTCCTTTCAGGATGGTTCCAAAAAGAATACGAGAATGTTAGTGCTAATGAACATTTTATGATTTGGCCTTTTTACAACTATCTGCTTTTTGCAACAATTCAATCTTCAGTTGGGAGACCAGTTCCGATATATGGGGAATGGCGATACAGCGCCGTTCCTCATTATGAAGAGCAATTAATTCTAGGAGTAATTGTACTCATTACTGCTGTTGGATCAGTTTGGGCATTCTATCGCGTAAGAAAAGAGAGGGATAAGCTTCCAGATTACTTTACTACTTCTGATATTGCAGTTCTTAAAACCGCCCCAGAGGAGGATATATATATCGATAAGGAGGACGACTGGGAAGTTGTAGGTTTTCATCGTCAATTAAGTGGGTTCTTAAAACTATATTTTCTCATGATGTTGTTAATCATCCCACAACTCCTTATTAGTTCGATTTTGATGCCACAATTTATTAATCCGTACCCACAATCAAATGGTTGGTATTCTTATACTTTACACTTCTTTGAGGCTATATGGTTAATATTTGATCTGGGTTTTAATTATGCAATCATAAGATTTTTTGCGCAACATCGAATAGAACGTCCTGAAAAAGCATATCATTATGTTCAATTGTTTATTTGGTGGGAAATCTTAAGTGGTGTTGTACAGATTGGTTTAGTGGCGTTTGTGGGGTCTATTGTCTTTCCATTAACAGATTTCAATTATTTATCATGGATGTTTGTGATTCATTCGATGATTCAATTCCCAGGCATCTTCTTGGTGTTTCAGTACTTCTTCCAAGGAACTCAACGTGCAGATTATCAAATGATTGCTTTTGCTCTTCAATCACTTGTACTTAGATTAATATTGCAGGTTATCACTGTCCCTATTTTTAAAGCAATTTACCAAGATAATGTCCAATATGGAGCTGCTTTCGGAACTAGTATTGGCCTCTTAGTAGGACAGTTACTTGGTGATTGGGCCTTATTTTTCATAACTTGGCGAATGTATAAATCGTTAAAATTGCCATCACGCCCAATTTTTGGGGCTGGTTTCTCGAAAACAGAGTTCCTAGAAACTTTTAAGTTTGGAATGAAGATGGCAGTAGGAGAAATGCTCGTTCCATTAGTTTGGCTACTTCAGGTCTATCTTGTGGTGATCTATATTCCAAATAGTTCCCAAGAACAAGGTTATTTTGAACTTGCATGGACTATTAGTCAAGTTCCTATGGCAATTGTTCTAATGACTTCAGCTCTCCTCGGTGCACTTACAGAAGCTCATGAATATAACAAAGAAAACTTGTTGAATTATAATACAATCTCAGGATTTAGATGGGGTATATTATGGACACTATATTTATCAGCAGCATTTTTAGCCATCTCTGAAACATTTATCATTGGAGCTTCTGGCCCTCTTTGGATTAGGTCGGCACAATTGTTACCACTATTTTTATTCCTAAGAATTTTAGGCCCTCCCTCTTGGATGTGTGATCAAGCATTTCCAGCAGCGAATAAACCTATATACGCAACGATTTCATGGATTATTGAGCAAGGCTTGAGAGCAGTATTGATGATTATTTTCTTGAATAATTTCCATATAATGGAAGCTGTTTTATGGGCATACATTATCTCGCTAACAGTAAAAGATATCTTTGTTATAATCACTCTACGTATTAAAGTTCACAAATGGGATTGGAATCCTTGGCCATCTTACATTGCACCATTTCTCTCTGCAGGAATGGTTTACCTCGTTTTCAAGTTATTTGAGTTAATAATTGTGGATGTTATAGGACTTGGCCAAGGATTAATCAGTGCCATATTTTTACTTATTTTAGTCTTATTTGCTGGTGAATTCCTCCATTCTTTCTTTTATGCGTTATTTGGTGGTTATGATGTTAACACTCTTGATGAATTAGCCCGGAGCTCAAACATGG
This sequence comes from Candidatus Hodarchaeota archaeon, assembly GCA_029856365.1. Classification (GTDB taxonomy): domain Archaea; phylum Asgardarchaeota; class Heimdallarchaeia; order Hodarchaeales; family Hodarchaeaceae; genus Hodarchaeum. The sequence goes on along the minus strand of JAHQWW010000043.1, from coordinate 18,087 downwards.
TCACTGGTGTGGGTTTTTTTGCCAGATTTTATTATAAATGTGCAGCTATAGGTGCAAGAATTTCCCCATTACACGACAAATTTCCTATTACGGTCTATGAAGCCGCTCAAATCGAGGCCGCAGAACTCACTGCTATTAAAAGGAAGATTGTCTTATAAGTAATTCCTTAAAAAGCCATAAGATCCTCAAACTTATCTTGAGAGGTAATCGATTTTGGAACTGCAAGATAAACAGATATACTTCGTTTTGTCACCCCATATAAACTATTATCACTCGTATCGGGGAGATTCAATAGGTACAGACGGTTTTGGACTAGATCTAAAAATAATGCAACAGATATTAGACTCTATTAATAAATGTGAGGATGAGGGATTCTGTGATGGTAAAATAAGGATTTCTTAGGATTATAGTGATTTGTATTGGTCTGTCCAACTTCAACAAAAATATCAGCCTGATATTCAGTTTTATCCAATTTTCAACATGAAATTTATAAGCTCGGTTTCCTTCCTTTTTTAATAGGAGTTTTAGATAGATGAGAGAGATGATACAGCAGAAGGTAAGTATGAAAAGACTGAACTACCTAGGAAGGTTATTTTTCGGTTGGGGTATCTTCAATTTTATTTTCATGTTCATTTTAGGGTTTTTAAATTCGTTTTCTATATCAACCTATTCTGCTACAGATCCCCTTCAAAAGAAGGATCTACTCATTTTAACTCAAATATCCTTTTTAGGCTTTGTAGGAGTAGGATTATTAATATCAGGGACTCTAATATTACTTAAGACTCTACATTACCAAAATGAATCTCATACCAAGCCTGACATCAAACACAGGGATGCATAACGAAATTATTTCACCAAGAAATAATCTAATCCCAAAATTATACAATAATCTGTTCTACACAATTATGCCTATTGAAATTATGCCTTTAAAGGACTTTTTAATAGCGAATCAATCCTTTCGGAACATATTATGGAAAAATGTTACATCATTGAACTCATGGAACAGGTCACACACAACAAGTTATCCCAAACTACTCAAGCACATTTAAATCAACTACTCTAACATTTTTAGGAAAAACTATTAGATTCGAACACATAATTATTCCTTATTTGGGTGATACACCATCAAATCTCACCCAATCTTCAGTAAATCATTTTTCATTCCCCCCCTTAATTATCTTTCAAGATCCCACAATAAGTAAATTTTATGGTAATCATTTTCAATTATATCCAGAGATGGAAAAGATCAAAAAAGAATACGGTATCGAGGAGATTTGAACCAAATCATATCTTGAATGGGTTGATATAGTCAATCAGGAAGAGAAAAAACCTAAAGAAAAAGAGTGTGATGACGTGAACCTAAGATTTGGTCATTTGTTTAAATTTCTAATTGATCGAGTGCGAAGTAAACTTTAGCAGCACAGAATAATAGATTTAATCTTCTTAAGAAAGTAAAACACCAAATTTCCAGAGGTATTTTATGAGTAACAAAAATATTTGTCGTGATTGTATAGGAAGAAATGATAATGATTGCTGCATTGATGTTTATATCATTCTCAATCCAGATGAAATTCATCTTTTTAAGAATTATTCAGAAGAATTTAAACAAGTAAAAAATGGAGGAATTTTCTACACAACTCAAGGATGTCCTTACTTGAAGAATAATCAATGTTCAATTCATCAGCAAAAACCTCTATATTGTAAATATTATCCAATTTTTATCACTGGAAAGCCCTTCATCCATGATGAATGTTCAATCCCCAAAGGTTATCAATTATCAAAGGCAATAAAAAACAATATATATGAACTACAACGCACTTATCCCATTTATAAAAAGGAATAGTACCGGGAGGAAGTCAAGAGGGAGTTACAAATTAATAATAAGAGTAAATCTGAATAGTAGATTACTTTTAATTTGTTTTCGGACAACCTTTCTTTTTTGTTTTACTGTCTTATTTACTTACTTGTATAGATGTCCTTATACTGCATTCGTATTGTTCTCTTGTCTATCTTTCCAACACCTGTCTTTAATATTCTCTTCACGAATCGAATCTCATCAGGGAGCTGCCATTCCGCAAATTTCTCAGCAAGGTGTTCTTTGATTTCATCCTTTGTTACTTTTGTTTTGAATTCGTCTCTTAAGACTACTAAAGCTAATGGCCGTTCTTGCCATTTAGGATGAGGGCATCCAACAACTGCTGCCTCAAGGATTGCAGGATATGAAACCAGTGAGTTTTCCATGTCTACTGAAGAGATCCATTCTCCACCACTTTTAATTAGATCTTTGAGTCGATCCGTGATCTTCAGAAATCCCTCAGAATCGATAGTTCCTGCATCACCGCTTCGAAAATATCCGTCATCGGTGAATTGAACCTCAGAACCTGGAGCGTTATAATAACTCCCAGAGACCCAAGGCCCACGGAGAAGGACTTCTCCCACTGATTTGCCATCATGGGGAAGTTCGTTCCCATTCTCATCCACTATTTTCACATCAAGTCCTACGACAATATATCCTTGTTTCCTCTTGAAATCCCATCTTTCTTCTTCGAAGAACTCCTTCTCTAACGCTGGAACGACACGATTTAAAGTTACAATAGCATGGGCTTCAGTAGAACCATAGGAATGAATGATTTCAGCTCCAGTTAAATCCCAAAAACCTTTCATCATTGCGATGGGAGGTTCAGAAGCTCCTGATATAAAACGAACAGCAGATAAATCGGGTCTTGAATCCAGTTTTCTAATATGTTCTAACAGTGGCATCAAGATGGCAGGGGCTCCATTAGATATTGTTACGTTTTCCTGAACAAGAATCTTTGTGAGGTCTTCGAGATCATTAAGATTATATCGGCCAGGGAAAACGAGTTTAGCTCCTACTAAAGTAGCAGCATAAGGTGTACCCCAACCAAGGACATGAAACATGGGTACAACTTGGAAAACGCAATCTTGTATTGATATTGAAGCATTAGCGGCATATATCAATGCTTGGAGATAAACATCGCGATGTGAATAATATATTCCCTTTGGTCTTCCAGTTGTACCACTGGTATAACAAGCCGAATAAGCAGAGGTTTCATCTATATTCGGCCATTTGTATTCAGGTGTGGCATTACTTAAAATCTCTTCATAGCTGTAGACTGGCTCGAGGGGTGTAGAGAGATCGCTTAACCTTTTATCAGTTATGATTACATATCCTTTCACGGTTTTACAGAAAGGAGCAATTTCTTCAGCAATATAAAGCAGGTTTTCGTCAACAAAAATGAATTTTGCTTCTGCATGGTTCACAACATAACTTAATTCTTTCGGAGCGAGCCGTAGATTCAAGAGAAGCATGACAGCTCCAGTCCCAGGAATGCCAAAGTAAATCTCGAAGTGCTGGTAAGTATTCCAAGAGAGAACACCAATTTTATCTCCTATTCCAATATCTAGAGAATTTATTGAATTAGCTAAGCATGTCACACGTTCATAAGCATCCCTATATGTATAGCGAAAAAAAGTTCCATCATGTTTCTTACTTACAATTTCCTGCTTACCAAAACTCCTTGCCCCATGTTTGAGAATGTTTGTTACATTCAGCTGATAACTGACCTGCGAGGTAGCAGGGAACCCCTTGATAATATTCATGATATAATCTCCGTTCTTAATAATGAATTGACATATCCTTTAACTTTAATATTTTATTATGAATTCTTATCATTAATGTTTGATGAAACTTCTTTTTTAAAAAGGATACTTTTATTACTTGTTCTTAAGATTTAAACGTGTTTTCTAAAGTATGATTACGAACTGAATTATAAATTTCGTAGAAGCCATAATTCTACTACAAAAATTGAATTAATACAAAAAAGAATAAAAAAGAATTCACTCAACATAATATTGACTCTGAAGGTTTAAAGATGGGTCTTTTTACGATATTTGCAGAATCATCAGCTTTCCTATTGTTCTTTGGTATTGTATCCTACCTATGTTTCATGAAGAGAGATTACCAATCAATAGCTCAAATTGTTAGTGGGAGTTTTTTTGGGGTGACTCTTGAATTTATGAATGTACAAGTAATGCAAACCTATACATACTCCCCTGAATTCTTTATTCAACTTGGATCTCCTCCTGACAACATACCTATATGCATTGGATTATGTTGGGGTTTGATTATTTATGCGTGTATGAAGGTTTCTAACAAGGTCATTAATATTCCTGAATGGTCACGTCCAATATTAGATGGGTTTCTGGCTTTAACTATAGATTTATCTATGGATACTATTGCTATTCGTCTTGATGGTGGTTTTTGGACCTGGATTGGTATCCCTATAGAGACGTCCCCTACTTTAAATAGTTTTTTTGGGGTTAATTATGGGAACTTTGTTGGATGGTTTTTTGTTGTACTTATTTTTTCAGCTATGTTACGATTAGAGGAAAAAGGAATTAAGAATAAATTCGATGTTCCTTTAATTTTATCAGTACTATATTTCCTAATTATCCCCTTTTTATCATATTTACCTTTATTTCTATCATTCCATATCCTTCCACTCCCTGTATATATATTAATTGACATTTTGAGTATTTATGATAGCAATATCCCAACAGGCTTGATGGGATTATTAATACTTGCTTATGTAATGATTTTGGCTAGTATGACTCTTCTTGTGGTTTTTAGTCAATCAAAACCTATTGTGGAAAAGGATACTGATCTGTTACCTCCTATAATTTTCACTTTTTTTCATTTAAGCTACTTTGGATTTTACTTAGCAGGAGGATTGATTAGTAAAGCACCTTTAATCTTACTCTTGGGAATATTTATGATTACTATTGATGTATTTATCAATTTAATGACTCTTAATACGAAGAAACTAAGCATTGTTATGAAGAATTCGAAGAATATGCAGTGAGGGAGAGGTTTGTTACTTTTTAAATTGTCTGATAGTTATATGAACTAGATTTTCAGAAAAGTGTCGTAAAACCTTTCCATATTCCATATCTTTCGACCCACCGTCATCTATAGGTTTGAAATAATGGATAATTGGTTTGCCCTGAATTTAAAAGTCTTTTATTCACGACCTTCAAACATCATCAATAAGTGACCAGATATGATAAACCTATTTGAAAATAATGAAACTATTGCAATCCAAGGAGATGCAATCCAAATCAAGATACTAAAATCAAATAAAAAAATGAAAATTTCATCTTTAACCACAAATTTTAACATCGATGGTATTACTCCTGCAATTAACCTTCTTGACGACAATAAGATTATCCCCTTAATTCCTAAAGTCCCAGACAAGATTTCATTCTCTGAAACTGTAATTTCAGACGAAATTGGAACAGGAAGACAAGTTTTATTTGATTTAATTTTTACTGATGCTTCTAAAATTAGAAAGATAGAAATTAAAGCGCAATTAAGTATTACTCTGTATGAAAACCATGATTTTTGTATTTTGCAACTGATTATCCCAAAGAACATTGCTAAGTCCCTCTCATATGCTTTACATTCATTAGCGCCACTAAGGATTATGAATGGAACTCTAATATTGAATGAGAATTCAGAGACTCGTCCAGAAAATGTGACTTTTTTTGAGCAAGGTTTCCAAAGTTGGAGTTATACAAAGACCCGTACTTATGAAGAAGCTTTTCAACCAATAATAGTAGATGTTATTGCTTCTATTCATCAGAATAAGGATAATCTAATCAATGGACGATACATGTCGGAGTTTATTACTGCAATTTCTGATATAGAGAGTAAGGGGAGTCTAATACTTGGATTTTGTACACTAGCAAACTCTTTCTCACGAATTGTTATGGATCAATTCAGCGGGCCCTCGCAAATTTCTTGGTTATCTGCATACTCTCAGTATGATGATATTCCAATAAACCAAATAAGAAAACAACCTATAAGTTCAGAAGAATTACTTGTCAGTTTTAAATCGCAAGGCCAAGGTTACTTAGGATTAGTCAAGTATGCCAAAGTAACTGGTAAAAGAATGAATGTCCAAATTCAGGAGCCGAAAGTAGGCTGGTGTAGCTGGTATTATTATTATACTGATATTTCAAACGCAGAATTGCTTTCAAATGCGAAATTTTTCGAACAATCACAAGACATTCCTATTGATATGTTACAACTCGACGATGGTTATTTTACAGCGATTGGAGATTATACTTCCTTTAATGATAAATTTCTAGATGGTCTTTCTGATTTTGTAGATTTGACTCATAGACAAAATAAAGCTGCTGGAATTTGGATTGCTCCTTTTTTTGCAGCCGAGAATTCAGAATTATTCCAAAAAAATCCTGAATGGTTTTTACGGTCAAAGAAAGATCAAGAGCTCTTACCTGTCTGTTATAATTGGGATCAAATAGAATATGCTTTAGATTTAACCTGTCCTGAAGTTCAAATTCACATAGAAAATCTTGTCAACACCATTGTAAATAAGTGGCAATTTGATTTCATCAAAATTGACTTTGTTTACGCTGCTTCTGTTTTTGAGAGTCAATTCCACAAGAAAGGATTGACTCGCGCTCAAATCTACCGTGAGGGAATAAACCTGATTAGAAAAACTATGGGGAAAAGGAAGTATCTCCTTGGTTGTGGGGCTCCCTTAGGCCCAAGTATAGGTCTTGTTGATGCCATGAGAGTCAGTGAAGACACAAAAGAATTGTGGGATACTGAAGATGACCCCATTTATGGAAACCCTTGTCTAAAATATGCTCTCATCGGAAGTATTAACCGTTCCTTCATGCATAAGAATTTTTGGGTTAATGATCCCGATTGTTTGATCGTAAGAAAGAAAAATAGTGAACTAACCAACGAGGAGATTAAACTCCAGTGTACAATATTTGGATTAACGGGTGGGCAATTATTACTTTCAGATGATATGACAAAATTGGAGAAAGAGAGACTAAAACTAGCTTTAAAATTAATGCCACCATACTCCGATACAGCGCTCCCGATTGATACTCTATACAAACCTCTACCAACACTCTATCTTTTGGAAACAGAAACAGCATTAGGAAAACGTGCCTTACTTGCGATTATTAACTGGAATGACGAACCAGTTAAAAGAAATTTTATTTTAAAGGATATTCTTAAGGATACGACCATCTGTAAACACTATCTAATTTTTGATTGGTGGAAAGAGAGATTACTCGGATGTTGTTCTTATAATGAATCTTCTCCTCCACTTGACATTCCCCCACATAGTTGTCAATATCTCGGGATTATTCCTTTTGAAGATCAGCAACTTCCTCTTGTACTCTCATCAACATTACATATTTTACAAGGATGTGAAGAGATAAAACGAATAGAAATTAATTCTAATTGTCTTGAATTAACCCTTGAACAACGAGGGGATCACAGTGGAGACCTATTTATATTATTTCCTAAGAATTATAAACTGAAATCAGTACAATATCCTTTTTCTGAGCAACACATAACTTGGGGTACCTTGTACCAATTACAAATCGAAATGATTGACCATCAAAAAATAAAACTGGAATTTGAGAAAATTTAATTTGGTTTATTTTCAGATTAGCATTCATCATTATAAAACCGATTTGGTAGATTCTAAAATCTTAACAATACCCCGTCCACCATCGACAACCACACGATCACCTGTCTGTAAACGCATGGTTGCGTCACCACAACCAACAACAGCAGGGATTCCTAATTCACGAGCTATCACAAGAAAAATACAGAAATGAATTTTTTTTCTACTATTTTTGATTTTAAGCCTTCAAATATCTCTTAATATGTCCTAATTCCACAATCTCTTCGTTATTGTCAAGAAATTTCTGTCTCAAGCTTTCTTTAGTCATCTAGATTTCTGTGTTGCATCTCATTTTGCGGGAACGGGAAAGCTTTTAACCTCGAGTATAAAAAGCATACTTGCAAGGAGAATCCAGGAATCTTCTTGTCGAAACTTGGTGTGATACAATGAAAATTTCAAATGCCATGAGAATATGGTTCCAAGGGAATGGCATTATTGTCACACGCCCTTATTTTGACTAAACATCGAAATCTCAACTTTTCCTGGGAGTTTGAGACAGAAAAAGGAGGTTTGTTGAAAGATGTTCTGTGAATCCTGTGGTACAGTATTAAATGAACATGGTCAATGTGTAAATTGTGATAAAAAACTTGAAAGAGAATTAGATACCAAAAGACAGGTAGATTTAAACCCTGATGTAGTTCAATAAGGTGAAGCTATGAAGGATGACCCCCGATTTTGTATTGTCTGTGGTAAGCTTTTACTAAAGAGAGATCATTATGGTTTCGTTTTAGTTATACGTTGCGATCAATGTTATAAATTAATACACGAACGATGTTATTTAAACCATCATATAATAAGTCATGATCTAATCGGAGTCATAACTGAGCAAGAGGATAAAAAAGATTTAATTTTCTTTTATAAATGAACTAAGAGGGAAATGGGCTTTTTCAGTTTAGTATTTTGGACTATTCTTAAAAGGGGTAAGGTATTTTATTTCTAAAATATCAGGATTATTTTTATTCATGATTGTACCCAAGAGGTGATAAATTGAATTCCTTTTTTTTGAATATTACAATGTGGTAATGAATTCATGTATTCAATGGAAGAAGCAATAGAAGCGTTTCTACGTGAGAAATTATCTGATAAAGAAAATATTCGTGTTTTAGATCTTAAAGATATTACTACAGGGTGGGAGACTGATATTCATTCTTTCACACTTGAATATCGAGAATTGAGAGCGGATATAAGAAAAAATCTGATTTTACGACTATACTCTGGAAAATATGCCACTATGAGTGCAAAAAATGAATTCCAGACATTATCAAAGTTACATCAAATTAATTATCCTGTCCCTTTTCCATATTTTTGTGGAACAGAATCCTCTTATCTTGGTAGACCTTTCATCATCATGGAAAGGATTAATGGTCAATCGTTAGGGCAGAGGATGCAAGCAGCATCTAGGGATGAATTTTCCGATTTGATGTATTTATTTTGTAACCTTTTTAATGTTCTTCACAGGTTAAACTGGAATACGCTAAATATTGATTTTTCTCTTGATCAGAAGAATCCAAACACCTATTACTTGATTACCTTTTCCTGTTCAGACGAAATATTAAACATTTCAAAAAGGAGGAGTTTTTCCCAATAATAGAATGGCTCGACGATATCCCTGAAATGTCTGCTAAATATCTTTCAATTTTTCATGGAGATTTTCATCCAAACAACATTTTAATAACTGCTGAAAATAAAACATATGTAATAGATTGGCATAGGTTAAGTATTAAGGATTTTCGTATCGATTTAGGTTGGACTTTGGTGTTATGTGAGGCACACATTTCTTCAGAGTTTCGAAATGATGTTTTGAACATTTATCAAAATCTCTATGGCTCTAAAGTTCCTAATATCGAATATTTTGAGGTTTTAGCTTGTTTAAGGAGACTTTTCGATCTATCTGTTTCTTTAAGTTCTGGAGTAGGTGAAATGGGGATGAGAGATGAAACAAGAGAAGCCATGAAACAATACATACCAGCATATAGGAAAGTGTTAAAATTAGTAAATATCAAATCTGGACTGACTATTCCTGAAATAGAAGAAATTATTACTCATATAACCTAGATTTACTATATTCTTATCATACTTTTAATCAATCATCATAACTAGTGCCAAATCTTAGAATAGAACTTCATCTTTTAAATCCTCACTGTAAATCCAAATAAGACCACTGGAGTAAGATTAATGGCTCAAAAACACAGTAAACAAGAATTAGCAACTCTTCCGTTTAGAAATATAATTTTGGACATTGAAACAAGAGTCGATGATCTGTTAAATCGTTTAACAATTGATGAGAAGATCAAACTACTTGCAGGTAACCGATTTTTTCAAACTCACTCTATTAAAAGGTTAGGTATAAGACCATTTAAAATGACTGATGGACCACTCGGTATTTCAATGCATACGAGTTTTCTTCGCAAAAATACTCGCTTTCCAGGAGGGATTTGCCTCGCTTCTTCCTTCAATCGCCAGCTTGCCTATGAATTCGGCAAGGCTGTTGGAAAAGAGGCTCGGGTGATCGGGAGACATGCTATCCTAGCACCAGGAATAAATATTGATAGAACTCCCTTAAATGGCCGAACTTTTGAATACTTAAGCGAAGATCCATATTTAACGAAAGAATTGGCAATTCCCTATGTTAAAGGAGTTCAAAGCCAACGTATTGCGGCTTGTCCTAAACACTATGTGGCTAATAACCAAGAAACAAATCGTTTTACAGTTAGTGCCGAAATTGGTGAACGAACACTTCACGAAATTTATCTTAGAGCATTCATGGAGTTGATAAAAGAAGCAGATCCTTGGATGATTATGACATCATACAATAAAGTTAATGGACAATATTTATTCGCTAACAAAGCATTACTTCGAAATACTCTTTGGGATAAATGGAATTTTAAGGGGTTTATTGTTTCAGATTGGTGGGCCTTCTCACGTGCCAATCCTCCAGTCTCAATAGAAGAGTGCATCTTGGCAGGTGTTTCTCTTGAAATGCCTAGGGCTAAAGTGTATCATCCTAAATCGTTGCATCGTGCTTTAAATGAGCAAAAACTCTCTGAAGAAGAACTAAATACTATTGTAAGAAGGCTTTTACGCGTTATGTTTTTGGTTGGTCTTTTTGATAATGAAAGTACTCTCCCTCAAGGAAAACGAAACACCCCAGACCATCAAAAATTAGCAAGACGAATGGCTGAAGAAGGAATGGTGTTATTAAAAAATGATACCAACACACTTCCCCTTGATATATCAAAAATCAGTACATTAGCAATTATTGGACCCAATCGAAATAAAAAATTTGGTAAATGGCTTTATGGTGGTAGTTCTGCAGTTAAACCTCCGTACGAAATTACTCCTCTTAAAGGATTGAAGAAAAAATGTAAGAATAAAGTTCAAATTACTACTGATCCTACGAAAGCTGATTATGCAATTATATTTGCTGGTCTAAATCACGATAGTAATAAGAAACTAGTAAGAGGGGAGAGTAATGATAAGAAAATTGCAACTGGGAATGATAGTGAAGGAATAGATCGAAATCAGCTTGAATTACCCAAAGACCAAGTTAATCTAATTAATCAAACAGTACAAGACAATCCAAATACAATAGTAGTTCTTCTAAATGGTAGTCCAATTGCCATGAATAGTTGGTTGGAACAAGTTCCTGTTATTCTTGAAGCTTGGTATCCTGGGATGGAAGGTGGTCATGCAATTGCTAATATTCTATTTGGTGATATTAATCCTTCTGGAAAATTACCAATAACTTTTCCAAAGAAACTATTAGACTCACCTGCGCATAGTTCTACCAAAACATTTCCTGGGGAGAACTTGAAAGTCTACTACAATGAAGGTATTTTTGTTGGTTATCGTTTTTTTGAAAAAGAGAATATAGAACCTCTCTTTCCATTTGGTTATGGTCTTTCTTATTCTAATTTTATTTATGATAACCTCCAGGTAAATAAAACAAAATACACCAAAGATGAAACAATAACTGTATCTTTAGATATAACTAATGTAAGTAATTGTCTCGGTTCTGAAGTCATCCAAGTATATGCACAGGATCTTGAATGTGTTGTTGAAAGGCCCCTAAAAGAGTTAGTAGGTTTTGAAAAGGTTTCAGTTTCCCCAAATGAAACAAAGACAGTTAAAATCCCTATAAAAATTAAAGAATTAGCATTTTATGATTGTACTGACCAATCTTGGAAGGTAGAACAGGGTGAGTTCAGATTATTCTTGGGTGGTTCATCAAAAGACATTTTCTTAAAAGAGAAGTTTGAGATAGCTTTGTAAGAATGCAGCTAAAGCAGAGGTAAAACGATATACTACATCACCAAGTCAGGCCCTATCTTATTTAATAGGGAAATTCCTTATAGAAGATCTTCATCACGAAGGAAAAGAGAAATTATATAATAAATTTAGTCTGAAATTCTCCCACGACACCATTCTGTAAAGTGGAGACCTTCCTTACTATCTATTGAAGGAATTATTTATTGAAAAATTGAAGAAACATAATTAATGAGAGAAATAAGCATTTCCCATCATCTCTCATATACTAGTCAATAAGTAAAGAATATTAGTTAAGTTCTTCCATAATGAGGACTCATAGTGACAATTATTCACATAATAATTTTGTCAGGTGTCATTATTTTTGGTTATTTTCTAATTGACTTGAGTATTATTCTTATATTAGCGAATTTTCCAAGAAGATCTGTTGATGATTATCCTGATTGGGGGGTAGTAAAAGAATTCAAAGTACCCACATTCAATGGAAAAAGTATGGAGTGTTGGGTAGTTTACCCAATAGAAGTAAGTGACGAAAGTAAAAGCCAGAAGCCTGCAATAATATTGATCCATGGTTGGGGAAGAAATAGAGGACGAATGATTTCTCGGGCTAGAACCTATGGTTATCACGGATATACAACCATTTTATTTTCTGTAAGAGATCATGGTAATTCCGATAAAGAAATCACAGGAATGAATATTGTGCGATTTAGTCAAGACCTTGATTCTTGTGTCAACTGGTGGGGTAAACCAGTAATAATTACTGGTCATTCAATTGGTGCCGGAGCTACATTGATAGTAGCAGCCCGAAATCCCCTAGTTAAAGCTGTAATAGCAGAAGCATCACCCTATGCTTTCCCTCACAGTCTTAAATATGTTTATGGACCAGTCCTGAAATGGTTTACACCACTTTTAATGCCAGGTATAACATTACTTACTCTAATTAAATTTAGAAAACATTCTAGACAAGAATTCTCTCCATTAGAAGCTGCATCACGCATAACTGTCCCTACTTTATTGATTCATGGAAAAGATGATGAAATCTTACCATCCAAATATACCACTTTATTACAAAAAGAGATTATACACAGTAAAGTGTGGATACCCGACGAGACAAATCATTACAACATTGAAGAGCATCCAGATTATAGTAATCAAGTAATTGGCTTTATTAATTCAAATTCACCCTCAATCATTAGCTAATTTTATCAAACTGGGAGATTTATGTCAATAAACCAAATAATCAAATGGATTATTCCAGGAAAAATAGCTGGCAGCCCTTTCCCCCTCTCTAAGGAACTTATCAGCCTGCCTGATTTGAATATAATGCTTGTTGTGAATCTTACATCTCAAGGATTACCTAATAGTCTAAAGGAACAATTGAAGGCGAGTGGAATAAGGTTCGAACGTTTTCCTGTACCTGATTTTGGCATTCCTTCACTAGATACTATTAAACATTACTTACAAATCGTATGTGAAACATTACAACAGGAACAGGCCGTTTTGACGCATTGTATTGCTGGTTGTGGCCGAACGGGAACGATGATTGGATTATTTCTAGTGACTCATGGATACTCATCAAGAGAGGTACTAAAGATCATTCACAGAGTATTAGGTGAAGAATGCCCAGAAACAGAAAACCAGTTAGCTCTACTTCATCAATACAGAAGGAAATGCCCAAATTACTCCCAATGCAACGGAGAAATTTGAGAAAACACTTTTATTATAATCCTCTTGATTTCTACTAATTATCCCATTCCTTCTTGTAGTTTATTCCTCTAATTGAACATAACCCTCACTGATAGCTCTCTTTTTCCTCTCGTTAAAGACAGTAAAAAGTAAATCTATCTCCTTTTTTACTTTTAGCTTCTTATTCAAGACTACTCGAATATTAGTTCCAGGTATAACCATGCTAGTTAATTTACAAGCAATCTCTTTTATTTTCAAAGGATTTCCCTCAGCTTCTTTGTTTATTAATTCTCTCACTGCATAAGCAAGGGTTGCTGTACCTTGCATGATGATCCCTGGAAAACCAAGCTGATGAGCAAATTCTTTTGAAGTGTGAATCGGAAATGTAATTCCAGTACAACCATCATAAATATAGGATCTTAAAGAGTCAATGGGAATGGTCTCTTCCCATAATGGATCTGTATCATCTTCACTAAACGGGACTTGGGGAATTAGATCTCTTCCTCTACCCTCATCAATGCATTCAACCCCACGAAGCATTCCGCCATGATATTGCGTATATACTGGATCATTCTTTTTATCAAATGCTTCTAGCTGGAGAATAACATGAGTTCCTGCTCGATGTGGTAAAATAGCCGCAATCTTGCTATTAATTCTTAATTCATCACCAGGTTTCATTAATCGATGGATCTTCAGGTACTCAGTATAGTGAACTATAGTCATCATTACATCTAAGGGGAAATCATCGGCGATTATGTACTCGGAAAGGTTCTCAATGATTGGCCAAGTTACAGCTACCGCAAACATAGGTGGGGCTACTATACCGTCCTCTCGTTCATCATCAAAATAATGTTCATTATTGTCATCGATAGCTGCTGCATAGTTCATTGTTTCCCGCCAATTTATTTGACATTTGTATTCTTTTAAACAGGTTCCAACATATCTTGAATCGATTTCCATGAGCCATCTCCGCCTATAGGATTTTTTTTAAGTTTAAGCAATGATTTTTGACTCTTACGTTTCTATAAATCTAATAAAGTGGAAAGAAACAATTTTATTGATTATTTAAAACTTCAATTAATCTTTTCTTTGAATTGAGGAATAAGACTTCAAAAGGAGAACAATTATGAATTAATCAGCTAGGTGCACTTTATGGTTATAAAAGTCCCTAATTCTCAATTTAATTCAATTCTTCATTTATATGATAATCACCAACGTCTTAGAAATATAATCGAAGCGATTCCAGAACTCTCGGTAGGAGAAATTTTTGTAGATAACCCTAATAAGCCTTCTTTATCTCTTTTTACAATTCCTGGAATCTATATTTTAGCAGGATCTCCTGATTCATCTAATATAAACAATATCTTAGCTAAAATCTCTCCTAAACAAACAATCTTTATTCCTAATCGAAAATCATGGGTTCAACACTTAAAGACCTATTTTGGACCCAAACTCAGAAGTTTCAACCGATATGCTGTTTCTGCTTCAACTGTTACTATAGATCATATACGTAATCTAAAACTGGAACTTCCTGATCAATATTATTTACAGAAGATCGATATTAAAGTTCTGAATCAAATAAAAAATTCCATCGGATATTATGTTCATTTATTCTTTGGCGATCCAGAACATTTTCTAGTTTCTGGAAGAGGATATTGCATTAAGAATGACTCTACTGTAATCAGTATAGCTTCTTCATTAGTTCCTTTTAAAACGAGTCTCGAAATTCAGGTTGACACAGTGGATTCCCCAAAATATCGAAGGAAAGGGTTTGCAACACGAGTAGCAATTGAACTCATCGAATATTGTTTGAAAAATGGTATTGAGCCTCATTGGGATGCTGATACTGAGATTTCCAGAAAATTTGCCCTTAAACTGGGATATTCTGACCTCCAACCGTATAAATGTTATTATTGGGTATGAAAAATAAATAAGGAATAAATTTCCTCATTTTAGTTCTTCTAATGTTTCATCAATGAGTTTTAAACCAGCTAACAGATTCTTTTTCTCTGATCCTATTCCAATACGAACATACTGATCCATTCCGAAACAATCACCAGCAACAATGAATACACTTTTTTCTTCTCGTAATTTAGTAGTAAGTGCTGTTGAATTTATACTTATGTTATATTTCAGAAAAGCAATTCCGCCAGCCTGAGGAGGAATAAATTGGAAAACATCTGCATGGGTTACTACCCATTCTGTTAATATTGCTAAATTCTCTCTTATAATCCTTCGATTGCGATTTAAAACCTGTTGTCTTATTTCAGGCTGCAAGACTAATGCAGCTATTCGATTGCTTAAGATCCCAGTAGTAATTGATGTATAATCATGGTATCCCCACATTTTCTCGATGGTTTTCTTAGGACCAACCAGCCATCCGATTCTCAACCCTGGAAGAGCGTAGGCTTTGGAAAGCCCACAACTAATTATCACCTTATCATGAAGACCCCAAAAACTAGGAGTTTCTTCTCCATTTAATTCAGCACCTCGATATATTTCATCAGAAAAAATCCATGCATTTGCTTTCTTTGCTAATCCAGCTATCTCTTGCATTGTATCTTCCCTTAGTACAGCACCTGTAGGATTATTTGGATTACAAATCGCTATAATTTTTGTTTTGGGTGATATCAAAGCTTTTAGCTCTTCGATATCTGGTTGCCAATTTAATTCCTCTTTCAAATGAAATGGGGCGACTGTTATTCCAAAGGAACGGGCAATTCCCCAGATTTGCATATAATTAGGTAACATGAAAATTAGCTCATCTTTTAGTTCTAGGTTACTCCAAATGCCTAGAAAGTTCGCCTCAGCTGAACCATTTGTCACCAAGATATTATCCAGATCTGTTCCTGGATATAAATGGCTGATTACTTCTCGGAGCTCGATAGATCCATTTGTTTGACCATAACCGAGTCTAATAGTCAATAATTCTTCAAGCTCTTCTTTTTCAAGCAGTTCTTCAAGAGTGTAAGGATGAACTCCACTTTCAGTCAAATTATATTTTACTCTATTTTCCCAAACTGATTGTCTCCTCTCGAGCTCGAAAGGTTCAATTCTCATTTTCTTTCCTCATAAGACAGATTTTGAAATTTTCTTTCGAATATTCTAATATTTTGACCCTTCATACACCGCTTTTGAAATCTGCATGTCTTGGACTGCAACACCAGTTAAATCGACAACGGTAATTTCATCATCTGTTGCTCTCTGGAGTTTTTTATTAGATATCATTGTACCTAGTTCTACCAGATTAATGGAGACTCCATACTATGATGATGGTGATAGAAATGTTATCATGGTATACTTACTCAGTTTTCTTGACCCTGTTGATGAAGGATTTTTAGGCCAAAATACGCTCCTTTATTTATATAGGTTAGTTAGCTTTTTGCATATTCTGTAGTAATGGTCAGGAAAAAAGGAATTGTGAAAGCAATGAGATAGAACCAGATTATAAAAGGATAATAAGAATAAATATTCGTCACTTCTGGATTATTATTAGTTAGAATTCGTCCTATCTTTACAAATAATGCTTGTGAAGCAATCAAAACAAATATTATACCAAAAAATCCAACAATTCCTTTTTTAAGGTTTGATTCTGAGGGTTCTTTGATGATACGTATCCATCTTTTAGCTGATTTTTTATTAATTAGATCAACAACTAGAACAAGAGTAATTCCTATACTCAATATTATAAAAACAATCTGCCCAAGATTAAAGATAAATTCTAAGTTAATGTCTAAAAAATGAAAATTTAGTGCAATGACTGCCTGATAACTACTATAACTTACCGCAAATATATACGAATAAAGAATTCGACGGGTAAAAATGTAAATTAATCCTGAAAAAAAACTGTAAATTGTGAAATTAATTATGTCAAACATATTATTTGTAAAGAGACTCGAGAGAACAAACGAAGGTAGAAAAGTCATCCCATGACCAATACTCGCAAGTATGACAGCAAGAATGGGAGGACAGCCACGATCTTCAAGTAAAGGGATTATTGTCCGCCGATAGAGAACCTCATCAAACAGTGGATTTATTAGAAGAATCAAAATTACAAAAAAGATTAAAGAATTTAAAAGACTATTTTTTAATACTAATCTATTTCAGAAAAAAAGTTTATTATACGAACTTAGAAAATTTATAAATATGACTATCTAATTTATTAGTAATCGGAAAAAGAAATGAAACGAATATGAACGAAATTCAAAATATTTACGGACGGATTGAAGATATTGTTGGAACGAAATATGTCACGGATTCAGAACCAGTTTGTTATTCCTATTCGATGAATTGCGATATGATCTTACAGGGAATCCCAGATATTGTGGTAAGACCGGGAAGCCCAAATGAAGTTTCTGAGATTTTAAAAGCAGCAAATAAGTATAGCGTTAAGATAATCCCGAGAGGTAATGGAGCAGATTTAACTGGAGGTGCGAAACCCATCGGAAAAGGGGGAATAGTATTAGATATGACTCGTATGAATAATATATTGGATATTGATGAGGAAAATCGAATTGTTACAGTTGAGATCGGGATTTCATGGAGTGAATTATGTGAACAACTAGGTCGGGTGGGAATTGGATATTATACTGGATCAACA